>CAZWUW010000094.1:0-10073 GCA_964636895.1 uncultured Eubacteriales bacterium | reverse complement strand
GATGCCAGATATGGTGGCATAACGAAAACCAAATTCTTTTATTTTATCCATTATAGGTTCAAGTAAGTCGGCGGGACGGCATTTTATGATGTTATGCTCGCCTTTACCCATTATTTTCTTGATGATTTCAGGTTTAATAGGCACCGGCGGTTTACCGTATTGACCCTGTACATATGCCCGGACTTCACCGGGAACCAGTTTGTATCTTTCTTTCATCAGTACATTTAAGACTGCCTGAGTGCCCACAATCTGACTTGTTGGGGTAACCAGCGGCGGATAACCAAGGTCTGCCCGAACATAGGGGATTTCTTCCAGCACTTCATGGATTTTATGCAATGCCTTCTGTTCTTCCAACTGGGACACAAGATTGGTTATCATCCCGCCCGGCACTTGGTGCTCAAACACCCGCATATCGGAAATCCGGGTAACCCCGCGCTCATATCCGTATTTTTTTCGCAGATCCTCAAAATATTTGGACACCTCAAAAAGCAGGTGAATATCCAGCCGGGTGTCATACGGAGATTCCTGCAGCACCCGGGCCACAGTTTCCACCGGCGGCTGGGAGGCACCGAAAGCCAGCGGTACGGCAGCAGTGTCTACTACATCCACCCCGGCCTCGGCTGCCTTTAGATAAGAGCCTACAGCCAGACCGCCGATATAATGGCTGTGCAACTGAACCATAATTTTCATGTTCTTTTTAATCAGTTTAACCAACTCATATGCCTTGTATGGTGAAAGCAGACCGGCCATGTCTTTGATACAGATAGAATCGGCCCCAATTTCCACTAGGCTGCGGGCGGTTTCCAGATAATGGTCCATGGTATGTACCGGGCTGATGGTGTATACCACAGCGGCCTGCACATGAGCACCGGCTTTTTTGGACATTTTGATAGGCACTTCCAGGTTCCTGATGTCGTTTAAGGCATCAAAAATCCGGATAATATCAATGCCGTTTTCCACCGACTTGGCGCAAAAAGCTTCCACCACATCATCGGGGTAATGCTTTAAACCGAGCAGGGACTGCCCTCTAAGTAACATTTGCAATGGCGTCTTGGTGATACGCTTCTTTAATTCTCTCAACCGTTCCCACGGGTCTTCATTGAGAAACCGCAGACAAACATCAAAAGTGGCCCCGCCCCAGACCTCCAGCGAATGGTAACCAACGCGGTCCAGTTTTTCGGCAATGGGCAGCATATCTTCGGTTTTCATCCTGGTAGCCCAGAGACTTTGATGGGCATCTCTTAAAGTGGTATCGGTAATCTCCACCTTATGTTTCATTTGTATCCCCCCATACTTCTTTGGTAAATATGCAAACATTATATAAAAACTCAGGCTGCACATTACAACCTGAGAAGACAACATAAAGTAATCGGCATGACAATGCCTTTACCTTAAATTATTATATTCACCATCTGCGCTTATTTCAATGTTTTTCGGTCAAGTATACAATATAACGGCTGAATACAATGCCGCACATCAGACCGGGGACAGCGACGCATCAACGGCAACGCCAGCGGGGCGGCTGAAACAGTATAAGGGGCTAATTCTTGCATATAAAGTCAATATTACCTGCCTGCAGACCGGTAATACGGGTGACCAGGCTGACCAGTTTTTCCCGCTCGGCGGCGGATAAAGACTCGGTCTGGACTGTGATGATGGCGTTTTTTTCCTGTAAATATACCACAGCGTCTTTTAAACCTTCCGCTTTGATTAGGTTTTCCAGCTCCATTTCCTTTTCCATGTTCCGGTAGATGAACAGAAGTTCCCGGTTTGCTTCTTTGCGGATATCACCGGCGGAGTTTTGGTTGTTTACCGTCTCCCGGAGCACATAAACCCGCTGACTGCGGAACCGGTCCCGCTCCAGCCGGTATTCCACAAAGAACTCATGTCTTCCTGTTTTATCAGGTTTTTCTGATTTACCCCACGTTTCCGGTACCAGGTTAACTGCCGGAGCCTTAGTCAATGGCTGTACCGATGGTAAAACCGGCGCCTTTCCCGGCGTTATTTCCTGTACCAGCCGGTTTAACTCCATCACACCGGCTGTCACTACCATTATTACCAGCACAAGCACAATGCGGTACAACCACTTTTTTGCTATAAAATATGACTGCATTTATATCACCTGCCTTCTTTGGGCAAAACCACAACTTTATGTACCGGCACATCCAGGTACACCTGAATGGCGTAAATCAGGCCGGCTTTCACCTGGGGGTCCCCGGCCCCTTGCGCCACCACCATCACACCCCGGACTTCAGGCTTGATTTCTCTGATGACCACCGGCGCTTCTTTGCTGCTTTCGGATTCCCTGAGCAGCACTAATTGGCCGTTTTCGTTAACTTCCGTAATCGTGCGGTTGCCCCCCCGGGGGTCTTTTTCCTGAGTTGCCCGGTTACTGGTAGTTGTATTAACGGCATATTCCATTTCCGTGGTTGAGGCCAGGTTAACGGCGGCCTCAACCTCACCTACCCCTTCAATCCGGGCCAGGGTTTTTTCCAGGTGCCGGTTCAGCATTTCTTCTGCTGTGGAAATATTCAACCGTTCGCTATCGCCGGTAGCTACCCCGCTGCCGGGGGTCTCGCTCCTTGTTTCCGGCTGAGGTTCCGGTTTAGCCGGCACAAAGGCATTACTTAGAATAATCAGCAGCACCCCGGCGGCACCGATCATAATAAGCAGGTTAAGCATTTTGGCCTGCGGTTTTTTCCAGAAACCGTCGCTGTTTTCACCACCCTGAAAAAATGCCGTAATCTTTTCAACAAAACCTCCCACCGCTTATCGCCTCCTTTTTTAGATTAACGGACTATTTTGATTTGCTCCGGTGCCAGTCCATAAAAATCAGCCAGAATCTCCTGTAATTCTTTTTCTTTACCGCCTGCATCCGGGGCGGCGGTTACTTTATCCTGCGACCGGGCACTGCCGACATCCGGGAGGTTAATTTCCACGGGAGCCACTTCGGGGGATCCGGGGGATCCGGGGGATCCGGGGGGGCCCCCAGGAGCTCCAGGTGCCGCTTTGCCCGGTGTTTTGACCTCAGCGCCGGTAGTGAGAGTTATCTGTTTGATGGCCCCGAAATGACGGGATTGCGGGTCCTCGTCCATTTTTACTTCGACTCCTGTAACATTTACAGTTTTGTTAAGCCTGGCCATGGCCAGTACCTGGCCGTTAATTTTTTCCCGCAGCCCGGCCAAAGCCTGAGCCTTCTGCTGCGCCGCCAGTTCCTTACCCCTGGCCACGGCCGTGGTCAGACCTGCCTGCTGTTCAACACCGTTAAAATTGACAATATCCAGGTTAATACCACGGTGAAATATTGATAATACCGGATTCAGCACGGCCGTGATGACGAATAAACCCATTACCAGCCTGATATAACGCCGCATGTCGCCTTCCGGCAGCAACATTTCCAGTAGGATGGTCAGCAGCATGATGACCAGGATATTTTGTACGATATTACGGAGTATTTCCAAGCCTACCGCCACCTTGACTGTTTTTCCCACGCGATATTTTTTCAGCACTGCTTTGCCTGAGCGCGGTCATTACCGCAGCATGGCGCTAAAATTACCGGTACCTATGACCATGGCAATTACAAAGAAAAACATGATGCCAACCGAAATAACAGCCGCAAAAATAAGCATCAGACTGTTACCCATGGTATTCAGGCAATCAACTATCTGGTTATCACTAATGGGTTGGATAACGGCTGAAGTTATTTTATATATCAACGCCAGCGAAAGAATTTTGAGTACCGGGAATGCACATATGAAAAACACTGCCAGCACACCCACCAGCCCCACTGCGTTTTTCAGCAGCAAAGAGGTGCCAATCACTGCTTCCAGCGCGTCAGAGAGCATTTTACCCACCACCGGAATAAACAGACCGGTAGTAAACTTGGCTGTCCTGAGGGCGATGCCGTCAGTAACTGATCCCGCGATGCCCTGGATAGCCAGAAAACCCATGAATACAGTCAGGAAGAGTCCCAACAGACCAAGCACCCATTGCTGCAGCAGTTTGGCCAGCTTGGAAACCTGGAAGCGTTCCGAGATGTTACTGGCCAGACCCAGTACGGCGGCAAAAAAGATTAACGGAAAAATTATGTTTTTAATCAGGGTGCTGATGCCTGTGAGCACCATCAGGGTGAGGGGTTGGAACAGTGCCGCGGTAGTCAGGTTGCCCATGGCCGTTAGCAGGGTAATAAGCACCGGCAGCATGGCATGCATGAAAGCAACCATGTCTTCAATGGCTTGCCGGCCGGTATTGGCTGCTATGGCAAAAGAACCAAGGGCTATGGTAAACAGCACCATGTAACAGACGGCCCAGGCCACTTTGCCCACCGACCCCTTTTCAAAGGCGCTCTGGACATTTTGCATCACCGCGCAAAACACTGCCAGGATTATCAATTGACCCATCAGCCGGTAATTGGCTACCACTTCCCGAAACAGATACTTTAGCAGCCCTGTAAGCACCCCGGAAAGGCTGAAGGCGATTTCACCCCGGGCCAGTTTAAACAGCAATTCCTTAAGGTTCAGGTCCGGAATGTAGCTGGCCATATCACGGTTGATTTGCGCCAGGTATTTATCCACGGCCGCAAAATCAAGCGCCGCCATTTCTTTTTGTATATCAATGTCCTGCGCGCCGGTTTCACCCTTGGCCTGTTCACCACCTTGGGCAAAGTCTGTCCCCTCGGCTCCAGCGGCGGGGGCTGTGGCGGAAGAGGCTGCGGCGGCGGGGGCTGTGGCGGCGGGTATAGCTAACGTCCAAAGGAAAGCAATGAGCCCCAGGAGGAATAAAAGCAGCCTTTTTTTCACGATTTCCTACCCCCTAAGGCAGTATTTTCAAAAGCATGTCAAACACGGCAATGATTATAGGGATGGCCAGCACCATGACAATAACCTTGGCGGCAAACTCAATTTTGTTGGCCACCGCTCCTTCGCCGGCATCCCGGCATATTTGCGCGCCAAACTCGGCGATGTAGGCAATACCGATAATTTTGAGCACCGTTTCCATATACAGCAGGTTGATATTGGCTCTGGTGGCCAGTTGTTTCATAACAGTCATAATAGAACTGATTTTGCCAAGCATCATACTCAGGATGATTACCCCGGTCATGATACTCAGTTGCAGTGCATACTCCGGCCGCTGCTGACGGATTATGACAATAAGTATGGTAACCACCAGGCCCAGGATAACAATTTTAAATATTTCCATCTAAGCGCACCCCTTAATGGAGTCTGAAAACGCTTTTTACATTATCGAAAAGCTCCGATATTTTGGGAACGACCATGGCCAGAACAATAACAATGCCCAGCAGCAGCGTGGAAAATGCGTATTCGTCCCGGCCGGCCTGTTTGAGCACGGTATATATGACTGTAATGACGATACTGATGCCGGCCAATTGGAAAATCAGGTCGATATCCATTACCAAAACTCCCTTCTAAGATTGAATCAGTACAAAATTAGCACCAGTGCCAGGCCCCCCAGGACACCAAGATACCTGTATAGCCGGCCATTTTTCAAGGCCAGTTCCTCGGCATTTTTGATTTCCTGACGCAGTTGTTCCCGGGCCAGTTTTAGATGTTTTTCCTGGTCCAGCCGGTCGGACAGGCCCAGGGAAACACCCAGCCTTTTCAAAACGGCAATGTCCGTGTTTTTTAAGGCACTGACCAGAAATAAAGCGGCCAGAGCCTGCTGCCAGGCTTCACCGGCGGTGCATCCTCCGGCCTGACGCAATTCTTTGGCGGTCTGATGGAAAAGGATATTAATCCCGGGCTCGCAGCCGGCAGCTATATGATCCAAAGCCTCGGTTAGCGGCGTGGCGCCATAAACGATTTCGGTTTCCAGCATCTGCAGAGCGGATTCAATAGCCCGCAGTTGACGCGGTCGCTCCGTGTAATTCCGGGCTAAGGTAAAACCGATGCCGGCACAGGCTGCCAACGCCAATACAGCACCAAATAATTTAAGCATGCGCATTCACCTCGTTTGGAAAAGGTTTTTACCTGTAGCACCGTCCAACACGGCTTCGACAGTGCCTACCCCCGCCCTGCGGCTAAGGATAATCAGGCGTTCAAAAATATTGCCGGCCAGCAGATATTTTAATACCGGCCGCTGCCGAAGTTCTTCCCGGTCTTTGCCGTGGGCGGTGGTCAATACCTTTACCCCGGCATTTAATGCTTCTTCCAACGCCGCCACATCCTCCCGGCGGCCAATTTCATCCGCGGCAATAACTTTTGGTGCCATAGCCCGGAGCAGCATCATCATGCCTTCAGCTTTGGGACAAGCATCCAGTACGTCGGTTCTGATACCAACGTCTTTCTGCGGAATACCCTGGTAGCAGCCGGCGACTTCCGACCGTTCATCCACCAAGCCCACCGTTTGGCCCGGTATCCCATGTTCCGGCCGCCCATCACTGATTTGGCGGACAATATCCCGCAGCAGCGTAGTTTTCCCGCATCCGGGCGGTGAAATAATCAAAGTATGCAAGAAAGCACGGGTTTGCGGGTTGCAAAGATATGATACGATATTATCGGCTGCGCCTTTTATCTCCCTGGCAACACGGATATTAAAACCGGAGATGTTTTTGATGGTTTTGACCCGGCCGCCTTCCAGCACCGCTTTTCCGGTAAGACCTACCCGGTGCCCGCCCCGCAGGGTGATAAAGCCGTTCCGGATTTCGTCTTCCAGGGCGTAAATGGAAGAGCCGCTGATTAGCTGAGCGGCTTTGGCTACATCTGAAGCTGTAGTAAGATACGGTGTACCGTTATTGCCCATAATCCGGCCATCTGCTGTGAGCAGGATATCACCACCGGCAACTGTAAGGAGCAACGGCCGCCCCTGCCGGAGCCGGATTTCTTCAGTGCGGTCCAAGACCTCCACCGGCGCAGCGGCGAGCAGCGTGCGCAGGCTGGCGGGCAGCACCGGGAAAATCTCCCGGCCGATAACGTCTGAAGCGGAGGGCAAAGGGGCATGAGCCGAGTTTTTGGCGGGTACGGTTAATACAGCCATACTTTGTCCTCCTTTCCCTTATATAAATATGGGACAGGGCGGTTAATTATGATTAAAATGTGACCGGAGCCAAAATAAAAAAGAGCCTGCTTGGCTCTTATTAACACTTTACCTTACCGCTGATGACATTTTAGACTTAGTCTTTTTTGTACTGATACAAATTGCCTGTTTACCATGCGCACAACCGGATAAAAATTTATGGCAATCCATTCCCGGACTATATTCCATCCCTGCTCTAGGTAAATCAACCCTATTATGGATTCAACAAAATCTCCTATATATTTGTTTCTTTTTGCATTTAATACAGAGTGCACTTGTCTATAATCCAGAACCAAAAAGCTGTACCAACCCTTTTCCTTTACGAGATTGCGCAGCATATCTCCTGATACTAGCCGATCCCGGAGGGTGTTAAGAGCTACCGGGTTATAAGTGGGATACATTTCTAACAATAAATCTGCTAATGCTAAATCCAAAACAGCATCACCTATAAGTTCCAGTTCCCGGAATACCGGATTATGGGCTTTAATATCCAATCTAATGCAAGATATTAATAAGTGCTTGTGTTTAAATTGCTGCCCTATGTATTGTTGAACATTTTTCAGATTATTTGTTTGTATTTCTACCCGCACATCATTTTCTTTTAACAGCTCTGCCGCCAACTGATTTAATCCAGCCAGGTTTCTGGAATACTCTGTGTGCAATGCTTTGGCCAAGGTTTTCCGGCATATCTCTTGTCCATAGCTTTTGAAAACCAGGCTAATTAATGCCTTAAAACAATCATTCAGAACAACATATTCATCCACCAGGTGCGTCTCACAACCGGAATTTTTTAACTGACTTAAAGAGATTCCCAGTTGCACAGCCATTTGTGCAACATGCTCACGTTTTCCCCAATTTGCTTGGGGTGCAAACAGGCCGGTTTGTTTTTTTGCGAATCTATACCATAACCCCTCTTCGGCGACTGCCAGCTTCATTAGAAAGTTACCCAAAAAAAACAGTCTGGCATTATTTTTTGTTTCAAAACAGTTATACCCAGGGATATAATTTTTATAAAACGTAATGAACTCTTTCTTGGAGATATTCCATCTGCTAGGTGTCAGAGCCAAATTAACCTGTTCTGCCGGTAATTCCAAATCAAAATAAATCATCTTTCACCTCGTTCTTTGGTATGTTTCAATCCACGCGCCCGCGTAGGGCGCGACATAATGCGGAAGCCGTAACAAGATTGATTGTTGTGTTTCAATCCACGCGCCCGCGTAGGGCGCGACGGAAGCTGGTAAGAACTAAAGTAATGGTAGCCGGGTTTCAATCCACGCGCCCGCGTAGGGCGCGACCTTTGAAGGAGGCCAATGCCAACAAGGTTACCCTGGTTTCAATCCACGCGCCCGCGTAGGGCGCGACAGCAGGCTGGGGCATCAAAGCAGGCGAGGGCATCGTTTCAATCCACGCGCCCGCGTAGGGCGCGACCAGTATTATTAGCCATGCAGGAGCTCCACTATCGCCTGTTTCAATCCACGCGCCCGCGTAGGGCGCGACGAAAATATGTTCGCTTTTATTGTTTTAATGTATAGTTTCAATCCACGCGCCCGCGTAGGGCGCGACCTTGTTCGTAGGCGTAATTCCATGATAACAGCGTTTCAATCCACGCGCCCGCGTAGGGCGCGACCCAACAAAAGGCGCATATGGTATCTGATCCACGAGTTTCAATCCACGCGCCCGCGTAGGGCGCGACGGAAGCGGCAGGATTTGAGAGTTGCCGCATAAGGAGGTTTCAATCCACGCGCCCGCGTAGGGCGCGACTTTCGAAAAAGAGGAGGAATAAAAAGTGAAATTATATGTTTCAATCCACGCGCCCGCGTAGGGCGCGACCTAATTGCGGAATGTCTACTGGTAGAACAGTTATGTTTCAATCCACGCGCCCGCGTAGGGCGCGACTCCGGACTGCGGTTCTAACGAATGCAAGAGTTATGTTTCAATCCACGCGCCCGCGTAGGGCGCGACGTGACACCGTCCTTGATATTCACAACGATAAGCTGTTTCAATCCACGCGCCCGCGTAGGGCGCGACTGAAGATTGGCACAACCACGAGGCGCACATGTATGTTTCAATCCACGCGCCCGCGTAGGGCGCGACGAAGAACTGATTCCTATGGTGGCCATTATGTCAGTTTCAATCCACGCGCCCGCGTAGGGCGCGACGAAGAACTGATTCCTATGGTGGCCATTATGTCAGTTTCAATCCACGCGCCCGCGTAGGGCGCGACGCAAAGTCCGGTGCCCCCGTCTGTGGGTTAGTGAAGTTTCAATCCACGCGCCCGCGTAGGGCGCGACCTTACAAAACTTGTCGCTTCGCTGCCGACATCGCTGTTTCAATCCACGCGCCCGCGTAGGGCGCGACTGAGTCGGTGCTATGTAACACCCGATGAAAGTCCCGTTTCAATCCACGCGCCCGCGTAGGGCGCGACGCAAAACATCTCACAGTCTCGTCGATGGGTTCCTGTTTCAATCCACGCGCCCGCGTAGGGCGCGACTTAAAAAAGTCTGTCAACCCTACAGCGACAAGGTTTCAATCCACGCGCCCGCGTAGGGCGCGACCATGTCGGCGCGTGAGCTAGAAAAGGCCGTAAAGGTTTCAATCCACGCGCCCGCGTAGGGCGCGACGAAAGATTGAGAATCTTGAACGCCAGCTCAAGGAGTTTCAATCCACGCGCCCGCGTAGGGCGCGACGCAATCCGCTGAGTTGGTCTCTGAAATCCTTGGAGTTTCAATCCACGCGCCCGCGTAGGGCGCGACTTGTTCAGAAGTAGCCGGGAGGGGAAGCACCGCTTTTCCGTTTCAATCCACGCGCCCGCGTAGGGCGCGACTTTATAACTTCAAACATTCGCTGTCACGCATTCAGGTTTCAATCCACGCGCCCGCGTAGGGCGCGACCAAAGAATATGCTGAGCAGGTCACATCAGAGCAGTTTCAATCCACGCGCCCGCGTAGGGCGCGACATGCGTTTGGTAGCCGAGGGCACGATGGACGAAGTTTCAATCCACGCGCCCGCGTAGGGCGCGACAACATGATAACAGTCTACAA
>CAZWUW010000093.1:0-10269 GCA_964636895.1 uncultured Eubacteriales bacterium | reverse complement strand
GAAAAATTTTGGACCAAGGAGGTCACTATCGGTTCACTGGCGGCATCACTGGTAAAAACAATACGCAGCAGCTGGTGAAAATCACCCCGGTTCTTAATCTGCCGGTAAAAATCGGGCGGAACCTCCATATTATATAAACTGCCGATAAACCCTTTCGTCGTATCCCGGCGCGGATGTGCAAAAACCTGCAGCACCGGACCGGACTCAATAATTTGCCCGTCTTCAATAACCGAAACCGTATCACAGATTTCTTTAATTACCTGCATCTCATGAGTAATTATCATAATA
Organism: uncultured Eubacteriales bacterium; assembly: GCA_964636895.1. GTDB lineage: Bacteria > Bacillota > Thermincolia > Thermincolales > CAZWUW01 > CAZWUW01. The sequence continues at coordinate 9,981 of CAZWUW010000093.1, read as the reverse complement.
GTTAGGTTCAACTTTTGGTTGATATCTTTAAGTAAAGCAAGTATTGATTGCGTAGTGGCAGGGTCAAGAGCGGAAGTGGCTTCGTCACAAAGCAGCACGCTTGGTTTATTAGCTAATGCCCGGGCGATGCCGACGCGCTGTTTTTGACCACCGCTCAACTGGGCCGGATATGCTTTGGCACGGTCTGTCAGGCCGACCAGTTCCAATAATTCAGCTACCCGCGCGTTAATTTGAGGTTTGGGTACATCCGCAATTTCCAGCGGAAAAGCAATATTGTCATGCACGGTACGTGCATACAACAGGTTGAAGTGTTGAAAAATCATACCGATTTTTCGCCGGGCGGCCCTGAGTTCAGTGCCTTTAAGCCCGGTTATATCCTGCCCGGCCACAATAATACTGCCTGCAGTAGGTTTTTCCAACAGGTTTATACATCTTACTAACGTACTTTTGCCGGCTGCGCTGTACCCGATAATGCCGGCAATTTCCTTTTGGTCAATATGTAAATTGATGTTTCGCAATGCTGCAATGTCACCTGCCGGGGTGGAAAAAGTCTTTGATAATCCTTGAATTTCAATCATGACAATTACCTCATCATAGAACAATATTATTTCATTCACTGCCGCTTATTTCCGAGTAAATCAATTTGTTTTACAGGATACATCTTATCCAATTTTTTTTTGGTTGTCAATACTAGTTTTTATTTTTTACCAAAGGGTTGGGCTCTTTTTTTAATTATCTATTTTTCACTATAACAGGGTCAAATTAATTTTTGGCACTGCGTGACAGGGTACTCGTTACCGTTGTTCCTTGATTCACAGGGTTTCATAAACCCGTAGATTGCCAATATTCTCGGCTGCTTACGTGATAATGCAAAAATTCGTTTTTACAGTAATACTCTCTTGAGGTTTTAAGCTAGTAATGGCTGCACGGAAGTATAATTTGGCTATTTTTTAAAAGAATAATACTGATAGATGAGGTCTTTGCAAAATACTTAGTTAAGAAATTTTAGGGAGGACGCACAAAGCGGCATGGCCGATCAAATTGCAGGTTACATCAAAGAAGCCGGGGTAGAGGTTGCGGTTTTTCCGGGAGCACAACCAAACCCAACGGACAAAAACCTCCACGACGGGTTAAAAGCGTTGGGTGAAATGACCCGGTTCTGCATTATCACAAATACAGATACGCATGTAAAGATGGCTATAGTTGATCTACTCTTGAAGATGTGATTCAACTTTATTAAAATGCGTTATAAATTAATGGAGGTATTGGTATGGCAAAATTACTTTATATTACTGCAAATCCAAAATCAGTAGAAGAATCGTTTAGCCTGACGGTAGGTAAAGCTTTTTTGGAAGCTTACCGTCAGCAAAAACCCGATGATCAAGTAATCGAAGTAGACATATACAAGATGGGAAAGCTTCCCTATATTGACGTCGATGTGTTCAGTGGGTGGGGCAAACTTCAACAGGGAACAGCCTTAGAACAGCTAACTGCAGATGAGAAGGCTAAGGTCAGCCAGATTAATGAAATGACAGAGCAGTTTGTTATCGCTGATAAGTATGTTTTTGTTACACCTTTATGGAACCTGAGCATCCCGCCTAAAATGAAAGCATATATTGATACAATATGTATAGCCGGAAAAACATTCAAATACACCGAAACCGGACCTGTTGGCTTATTAACTGATAAAAAGGCGGTCCATATTCAGGCGGCCGGAGGTGTGTATGCGACGGGTCCGGCAAGAGAATTTGAATTTGGCAACCGGTATATAACCGCATTGCTGACCTTCTTGGGAGTACCTGATATTAAGTCTATTTTTGTAGAAGGTATGGCCCAAGCGCCTGATCAAGCCGAAGAAATTAAGACAAAGGCAATTGAACATGCCAAGCAAGTTGCGGTTGAGTTTGCCCGATAAAAGCGTATGAGGCGATGCAAAGGTATGCCCAATAATACAGGTGCAAAGTAAAAAAAAGGCCTGTTTATGCAAAAAAAGCTAATCCGATACTGCAATTGAGCATGTATTGCACACTTGTTAACCCTATCCGGAGGCATACCCAGCTTCCAGGATAGGGTTTATTGTTTTGCTGCAAAATTTATTGTTAGCTGGGAATAAAATATTTGGCATCGCATTATTTTTTTACATGGGACAATGTATTGCCGGCATAATTTGATGATAAAGATCAAATTAAGGGGGAAATACATTTGAACCTTATTATTTGGCGGGTTAGCCGGAGGAATTCCACGCTTTTGCTTTTAGGCACAGTATTTACAGCACTGTTAAGTCATCTTTGTTGTATCGGTCCGGCAATATTTATGTCTTTAGGTTTAAGCGGCGCTACAATTGTACTGGAGCAAACCGTTGGTCAACTTAAGACTTTTTTGACTGCCTTATCCATAGTTTTGCTAGGTTTAACCGGTTGGAAAATCTATACTAATCCTAACAGCCATTTGATAGAAAAAGTGTCCTTCTGGATTTCCGTCCTAATTGTGGCAGTGGTGCTATTCCTAAAATAAAGGCATTTTTTTAAAGGCATTATTTTAGCGGAATTTCAAACTGCCGGAAGGAACCCACGCCCATAGCAGCTACGAGTTTTTGATACCTTTGACGCCGATGGCAGTGACACGGGTCGATAACAAAAAGTTTGCCCTTGAAAAAAACATAATCTACCCGTACAATCCGGAACAGCTGCATGGTTTGGCAAACCATCTGCCGGTATTGGCAACCGGTCGGAATTACTTTTACCACACTTTTCCGAAAAAAAACGGGTGTGACGGAGGCCTTTTTCTGGCAAAAATTACCGGGCCTGGGCTGGTTTATTTACAAAGCCTGCCTTTTTCACGGATGGCAGACCGCATCGTGGCTGCTTCCAGGGGTCACAGGGAGGAAGGCGGCAGCAAGACCATTTCCACGGACCAAGGTGAGGTCAAGGTCAATGAAAAAGAAAACAAGGTTGAGGTAAAAACCAATGATGGCAACAGTTCCGAAACTTCCATCAGTAAAGATGGGGAGAGTGTCGCCTTGCCCGAAGGCTATCCCCAAGACCTGGTCCCTATTATGGATGGTGCCAAGATAACTGCTGCTAACCGGAATGAGGATGCCGATAAAAAGCTGAGTTTTTGGATAACATATACTGTTGAAAAAGAGCCCAAAGAGGTGAACGGCTTTTATCAGGATGCATTAAAAGACCTGACGGAAATGCAGAAGATGGAAATTAATGGAGTATATACGAACGGCGGCAATAAAGGTGATAACAGTGTCGGGATAACGATCAATGCTGATGAAAGCGAAGGGAAAAAACAAACTATAGTCATTATTGCCATTACGCCTCTTTAATAGTACCGCAAATGGTCCCAACACAGGTACTGCCGCTTAAGCGGCGGTGCCTTTTTGCGTAAATTCTTCAGCATTTCTTCAGTATTGCCGGATGCAATAATGCATATTTCCTTTTATTTTGCCAATTATAAGAAATAAGCAAAATAATAGGAGGCAAAGAGATGAAGATTTACCGGGTCAATATGACGGATTTAACCGTAAAAAGTGAAAATGTGCCGGATAAGTGGCAAAGCTTGGGTGGGCGGGCCTTAACTTCTGCCGTTGTGGCCGCGGAGGTTGAGCCAACTTGCCATCCGCTGGGCAAAAAAAACAAGCTTGTTTTTGCGCCCGGATTGTTATCAGGTACGAATGCCCCGAACTCCGGCAGAATGTCGGTTGGTGCCAAAAGCCCGCTGACCGGCGGGATTAAAGAAAGTAATGCGGGCGGTTCAGCAGCCCAACAACTGGCAAGGCTTGGCATAAAGGCATTAATTATTGAGGGCAAGCCTGAGGAGGATAAGTTTTATAATTTACACATTGATGTTAATGGGGTAAAGCTTCAAGAGGAAAAAGAACTTATAGGCAAGGGTAATTATGAGGTGATTGACAAGCTAGCGCAAAAGCATGGCAATAAAATCGGTGTTATTACCATCGGACAAGCCGGGGAGTATAAAATGTCTGCCGCCAATATTTCCGTCAAAGACCATCATGGCTATATCCGCAGCGCCGGCCGCGGCGGTCTGGGAGCTGTGATGAGTGCTAAAAAGATAAAATATATCACCATCAACGACACTAACGGCCCTGGTGTGCCTGTTGCCGATGAGGAAAAATTTAAAAACGCCACGCGGGTATTTGCCAAAGGCTTAAGGGAGCATCCGGTAACCGGGCAGGGCTTACCGACTTATGGCACCAACGTATTAGTAAATATATTAAATGAGGCCGGGGGCTTGCCCACTCATAATTTCCGGATGGGTAGATTTGAGGGGGCAGAGAAAATCAGCGGTGAAACTATGTATCAAACAATTTTGGATCGCAAGGGGAAGCCTACGCATAATTGTCACGCCGGCTGTGTTATCAGTTGTTCACAGGTATACAATGATAAGGAAGGCAATTTTGTTACCGCCGGTTTTGAGTATGAAACTATCTGGGGCTTTGGCGCTGTGTGCATGGTGGACGATCTTGATATTATTGCCCAGGCTGACCGGATGTGTGACGACATTGGTATTGATACCATTGAAACAGCGGTAGCCATATCAACGGCAATGGAAGGCGGGGTTATCCCTTTCGGTGACGGACAGGGGATGCTGGGGCTGCTCCGGGAAATACAAAAGGGCAGTTATCTGGGCCGCATCATAGGTAACGGTGCCGCAGTTACAGGGAAAGTAATGGGGGTAACCAGGGTGGCGGTAGTGAAGAATCAGGCCATTCCTGCTTATGACCCCAGAGCTGTTAAAGGGATAGGGGTAACCTATGCCACCACGCCTATGGGGGCAGACCATACCGCCGGGTACTCTGTGGCCACCAATATCCTGAAGGTGGGCGGTGATATCAGCCCGCTGGCCAAGGAGGGCAATGTTAAACTGTCAAGAGACCTGCAGGTGGCCACTGCGGCCATAGACAGCGTGGGCCTTTGCCTCTTCGTGGCCTTTAGTGTGCTGGACAAGCCGGAAGTGTACCAGGCCATGATTGATATGATTGATGCCAAAAACGGCCCTAATGCCGTCAAAGATGATATTGCTGAATTGGGGAAATTTGTCCTGGCCACTGAGCGCAATTTTAATGCGGCAGCTGGATTTACAAAAGCCGATGACCGGCTGCCGGAGTTTTTTGAGGAACCGGTACCGCCCCATAATACTACCTGGGATTTTACCGGGGAAGAGCTGGATGAGGTTTTTGATTTTGTGGAAAACACCAAATCGCCTCAATATGTATAGGAGAAGAATACATGCACGGCAAGAGCAGAGGAAATAAACGTTCTCTGCTTTTTAACTTGACAAGGGAGTAGATTTTGTGCTAAATTTTACCTAACTAACATTAGTTAGGTAAAGGAGTAAATTAAAATTGACAGATTCAACTAAAGAAAGAATCAAGCAAGCGGCACTTTCGATATTTGCCCAAAGGGGCTATTATGGTACAGCGATGAACGACATAGCCAAACTGGTGGGCATTAAAACGCCTTCCATTTATGCACATTATAAAGGAAAGGAGGAGTTGTTTACTTCGATTTATGATGATCTGGCGAAGGACTATGTTGACTTAATGGAAGAACTTATAAACACTGCTGAAAGTATGGATATTGAAGCCGGACTTTATTATATTTTTGAGCAATACATCATTCATTTTATGACCAGGCCGGAGGTGCGGGATTTCTGGAATCAGGTGCCTATTTCTACCCCATCTGAATTAAGGGAAAAACTATTTTCCTATTCAAGAGAATACGACTTAGGAATAGAAAAAAGACTTGCGGGAATTATTGCGGCAGGGATACGCCAGGGAAAATTGCGGGACGACGACCCGCTAACAATGTCTTTTTCGCACCGGTTAATGAGGGACGGGATTAAAACCTGGATATCGGTTATACCGGAAATTAACAATGAAAAATATATCAAAGCATTCTGGAATAACCTTTGGTTTGGCTTGAAAAAGTGAATATATAACCAAAACCTTGAAATTATGGGGGAATGTCAATATGGATTTTAAACCATGCCGTATGGCGACCGGTATCGGGAGTGTGCCGCATATTAATGCTGAGGAGGCGGTGAAATTTGCGCTCTCTTATTTCCCGGAGATCCCGTACTGGCCACAGCTTCCGGCCAGGGATGTTAAAGAAGTGTTTCTTAATCAGTTCCTCAACCCATTAGTAGAACTTGGAGTGCTTTCCGGCCAGGTCAATAAGTATTATGTGGACACGGAACGAAAGGACTGGGGCGCGGCGCTGGCCAGGTTTTATGAAATCTATATGGCGGCAACTGCGGGTAATGAAGAGGCCCTGAAATTTTTTGAGCTTCCCGAGGAAAAAGCCGCCGGGTTTTATGCGCTGCTAAGACATTTGGAATCTTTTGGCACCGGGAACGCGAAGTATCTTAAGGGTCAAATATTTGGACCGTCCATAGGACTGGTTTTGATCGACCAGGATGGTAAACCTGTTAATTATAACCCCCAGGTGCGGGATATCTTAGTAAAGACAATTGCCTTGCAGAGTTTATTTCAGGTGAAAAAATTATCGCTGTTTGGACTTCCCGTAATTTTATTTGTGGATGACGGGAACCTCAGCGCTACCGGGGGGATATATAATTTAAAAAGAAATGAAGTTATTGCCGAATATAACCAAATCTATGAGGTTATTCAAGGGGCGGGCGCTTTGACCGGCACCCACTGCTGCGCTATTGGAGATTGGTCTATCCTATTTGAATCCAAGGTTGATATTGTCAGTTTTGATGCTTATGAATACTTTACTTCTTTACTCGGCTATATCGATAGCATGAAAAACTATCTTGACCGGGGTGGGGTACTGGCCTGGGGTATTGTCCCCACTTCGCCTGAAAAGGTTGGCAGCGAAACGGTTGCCACGCTGGCCCAACGGTTGGCGGAAAATATAGACAATCTTGCCCGCAAAGGCATTGATCGCCAGTTAGTACTGGAGCAAGCCCTTATTACCCCCAGCTGCGGCACCGGCACACTGCCCATGGATGTAGCGGTTAGAGTGCATGAGTTGACCCGGGATTTGGCTTTGCAAATGAGATGAGGGGTTGATGAAATATTAAATACTATTTCTTGACAATAGTTTGACATCAAACTATAATAGAGTCATGAAAATTGATAAAACTATTTCACTCATAGCGACTGCCAGAGCAGGGGCTAATGCTTACATTAAGCGGGAACTGAAAAAACATGGACTGCAGGGTCTTGTTCCGACCCACGGCAACATCATTTTTGCGCTGCTTAACAATGAGCAAATGACGATGAAGGATCTGGCTACCCTTGTGCGCAGGGATAAGTCAACAATCACCACCCTGGTCACAAAGCTGGAAAACCTCGGATACATTGAGCGCTTCCCCTGCCCGGATGATAACCGGGTGAGCTTTGTGCGACTTACCGGGAAAGGACGTGAACTCAGGGAACCCTTTGCAGCAATATCCAGGGGTTTGGTTGAGACAGGGCTTAAAGGAATTTCCTCATCGGAAAAAGAGCAGTTGGCAAAGTTACTTAAAAAGATTATAGAGAATTATGGCTAAAATGGGGCTTGGAACACAGCCCCTTAACACAGGGCATATAGTTGGATATCCAACTACTGCACAAATATTTTTAGCGGAGGTAGTTTGAAATGAACGAAGCAGTAAAATTTTTAACCGAAAACTCCCTGGGGTATTTGGCGACGGTCGATAAGGAGGGTAGTCCGCGGGTACGTCCCTTCGGCTTTATGCTGGAGCAGGATGGCAAATTGTATTTCTGCACATCCAATCAGAAGGATGTCTACGCCCAAATTCAGAACCAGCCCTATGTAGAGTTTTCCGTCACTTCAAAGGACTTTGCGTGGCTCAGGTTGTTTGGCAAGGTCGTGTTCTCCGGGGATTTAGGCATCAAAAGCAAAATCATTTGAGAGCAATGAGCTGGTGCGTTCTATCTATCAGACGCCCGATAATCCCAGCTTTGAGATTTTCTATCTTGACGACGCTGAGGCTGTTATTGCCGATTTTTCCGGCAATCCGCCAAGGAACTTCAAGCTGTAAAAACAGCAGAATATATCAAAAAACCAGTTTTATATTCATCCGGCATCTGTAGGGCCACATTGATATAATTTCGCAGCAGTTTTCCAGTTTTTCTTCAGGTTTATTTGCTGGCGCCTGAGCAGAAGCTAATGTGATAATAGTGGTATATAATGGCCGGTGAGTATTCTATGCGGTACGTAAGCTCATCTTGTTGAGAACAGTAAAACTTCCTGGAATCTTTATGAAGGTCCAGGAAGTTTTAATTTTGTTCTACATGATTTACCTATTGTGCCCGCTCGGTATCTTTAAATTTCCCTTGATGCGAGCCATCGCAAAAAGGCTTGTTATTTGCCAAACCGCAACGACATAAAGCTATTGGGTCTGTTTGTTTAAAGCTGTTACCCATCGCGTCCACGACATCAGCTTTACCGTCTACAACCAAAGGGCCGTTATCCATTACTTGAATTTTTACGTCCGCCATAATATAATCACCTCCTTCTATTTTAGTCTTCAGATTTAATTAAAATATTCTCGCATTAAAAAGGGCAGTGTTAGCGGAGAAGGGAACATTCTCTGCTCTTTTTTGGTTTTATTTCAGAATTACATTAAGGGGCTTTCCAGCGGGGCAAACTTAACTTGCTGTTCCTTTAGATTTTCACACAGATTTATCTCTATGCTGTGAAGTATGCCATTAAGCGCGAAGGATACCCGGCCGGTTTCTTCAGAAACGGTGATTATCAGGGCATCAGACCTTTCGCTTAAGCCCAGGGCGGCCCGGTGGCGGGTGCCTATTTTACGGCCTTCTCCTGTATATTTCCGGTTTGAGAGGGGAAAAACACAACCAGCGGAGACAATTTCCCCCTCTCTGATGACAATTGAACCATCATGCAGCGGGTTGCCGGGGTAAAAGATAGACTGTAAAAGGGGGGCCGAAACTTTAGCCCCGATAAAAACTCCGGTGCTTTCACAGGATTTGATATAGGGTTCGAGACTGTCATTTTGTTCTATTGCCATTAATGCCCCGTGGCGCTTTTCCGATAACGCCGCCAGCGCTTTGGCTATTTCATCCATACCCTCAACGTTGGGAAGCAGCGAAGACTGAAAGTGATAAAAAGAAGCCAGTACTTCCAGTTCGTGAGCCAGATTCTTGATGTTTGTAATCTCGCAAAGCAGACAGCCTTCCTTTTCATCCATTATTTTAACAATGGAATCAACCTGTTCCCCAATTTCCAGCAGTTTGTTTCTGAGATTCGTTTTCATATCATCGGTTAATTGACAAAGTGTCATTATTTAGCCCTCTGTTCCTGGAATATTTAATCTATCAATAATATGTCACCGATTACTGTCAGTTATAACAGTATATGATCAATAATTTAGCCGGCTAGTCAAGGTAAATACGTCCGGAGATGACAGGTGCGCATAAAAAAATCTTGCAAAAAATAAAAGACGGGAATAAAATAAACATAGAAGAAATTTAGACAATGTAAAAAAATGAACAATGTAAAAAAACAAAGAACAAAAAGAGAGGAAAGATTATGGATCGTGAACAGGTAAGCGATATGAGCCGGCGAGAGCGTAAAAAAGAAGAAACTAAGGCCAAAATTACCGGCGTGGCCATGGAACTCTTCGAAAAAAACGGTTTTGAAAACACGACCATGGAGCAAATTGCGGAAAAAGCCGATGTGGCGAGAGGGACGCTATACAATTATTTCCCTGTCAAGGAGGCCATTATCGGCCATTATTTCCGGCAGAGTTTCCAGGACATCTCCCCGGACGCATACAGCAAATTCCGGCAGCAATTCCCGGATACCCGGGCGCGCCTTGGCGCCAGTATGCAATATGCGGCCGGATGGCTGAAAAAAAACAAAAAACTGATGGAGGTTTACATCGGCTATCGAATGCAGAATGCCGTAAAATTTTTTCGCAATGAGTCCCTGCGCAGCGGTTTTGAAGAGGTGT
>CAZWUW010000092.1:0-10400 GCA_964636895.1 uncultured Eubacteriales bacterium | reverse complement strand
AGTATTTTCAATGACTCCGGGCTATTAAGATTCTAAATGTGCTGCAAAACTAGGGGATTGTTGGGTATTGGTTAAAGCGGCCGATAAAATCTGTGCTTACCTTAAATGTCTTGAAGAACTTAGAAGTGGTAATGAGGAGTTCAAGAAAGCTAAAAAATCAATAAAAAAGGAAATCGATAAAATCGATCTTCCTGAGGTCAAGTATTTTATGGAAAAGTTTATTCCCAGTTTTTCATTAACTTTAGACGAACTCAACTAAAGATAATTAACTTGTTGCGGCACTGCACTTCTGCGGAAGAGCGTGCCAGTGGGCGGCAATGAAGGTCTGATGATACAAAAAAAAGTTTCTGCCCCAAATGGCAGCAAAAGTCTTGACTTGCCTGTTCATTTTTAGTAAAATTGTTGTAGTTAAAGGGGAGTAGCCGGCGAGACAATCGCTTTATGGAGTCAACATCCTGGTGGTATTATCTGCCTGGCTCCATACTTGGCCCGGCCGAGAGGTGAGACTTTTAGCATGTGGTGATGCAGCTGGCATCATCCGTGTTAAAAGTTTTTTTATTTTGCCGGCTAAAAGGTAAAACTATAATTAACAATTGAAAGGAGTACAGGCAAATGGAGGCTTTTTTGACGGCGGTATTTATGGTCACTGTAGCGGAAATGGGTGATAAGACCCAATTGTTGGCTATGGCTTTTGCCACCCGTTTTAAAGCAAAAGAAGTTCTGATAGGTGTTTTTTTTGCTACCATATTAAACCATGCTTTGGCGGTGGCAGTTGGGGAATTCCTGAATGTCAAAATCCCTATGGTATACATACAGGTAGCGGCAGCTATTTCATTTATCGCCTTTGGTTTATGGACGCTCCGGGGTGATAAACTTGAAGGGGAGGATAAACGGGTTACCCGCTTCGGACCCATTGGTACTGTGGCCGTGGCTTTTTTCATCGCCGAAATGGGGGATAAAACACAACTGGCCACCGTTGCGCTGGCTGCCAAATACCAGGCACCGATTGCTATTCTGATGGGTACAACCATCGGCATGCTGATTGCTGATGCCATCGGCATCTGGGTTGGCGTTATGCTGGGCAAAAAGATACCCGAAAACGTTATTAAAGCTATTTCCGCCGGGATTTTCATTATCTTTGGCATACTTGGTATTTACACCGGCGTGCCAAAGGGATATATTTCTCCGGTTACAGTCAGTGCTTTTGTGGTGCTCCTGGGCGGACTGATTTATGCCGCTGTTAAGATGTCTTATGGCAATCAGCAGCCTGTAGTACGCGAAAAGAATTAATCGGCCTGGATTGCCCGGTAAAATAATTTGCCCGAAAAAATTATTTGGGGGAGGGGCTTATATTGAGTCTGCTAGATGATGTTTTGTCGGCCAATGAGGGGTTTATCAAACATAAGATGGAAGTAAAACAGTCGGAGGTATCCAAGGTACCCCAAAAACAGTTGGCCATCTTCACTTGTATGGACACCAGGCTGGTGGATTTTCTGGAACCGGCCATGGGCATTAAAAGAGGCGATGCCAAAATAATAAAAAACGCCGGCAATACATTGCTGGATCCGCAAGGCGGTGTTATTCGCAGCCTGGTGGTAGCCATCTTCCTGCTGGGTGTGGAGGAAGTACTGGTAATCGGACACAAGGACTGTGGCATGGCCAATATTGATGCGCCGGGACTGATTCAGAAAATGAAAGACCGGGGCATCTCCGCACCACTTCTGGACGGCATGGCACCAGACCTGTTAGAATGGCTGGGGGCTTTTAAAGACCCGGTCTCCAACATAAACAATGTAGTGGATATAATTAGAAATAGTCCCTTGATTCCAAGCGACATACCGGTGCACGGACTTTTGTTTGACCCGCACGACGGTCATTTGGAGGTTGTTTCAGCCGGCTATTAACAGAGGCGTTTAACCTCGTGCGGCAAGAAGTCGCCCGCCTCTAGGCTACATTGCTCAACGTTAAGCCTGTAAAAGAATTGCGGAGGGTGAATTTATGTTATTTACGCCCAGAGAAGAACTGGACAACCGGATTTCCCGGCTGCAAAGCATAATGCAGCAGCGCCGGATGGCCGGGGCATTGATAATCCAGCAGGCAGACCTGTTTTATTTCACCGGCACAGCCCAAAATGCGCATTTGTATATACCGGCCGAGGGGGAACCGCTGTTACTGGTGAAAAAAAGCCTCAGCCGGGCCCAAGAGGAATCGGCCCTGGACAGGCTGTTACCGCTGGGCAGCCTGAAGAATTTATCCGGCCAGCTAACTGCTGCGGGTTATCCATTACCCGGCGTGTTGGGTTTGGAACTGGACGTGCTGCCGGCCGCTAACTATTTGTATTATAAACAAATTTTCAGTACATCGGAAATTGTGGATATTTCTCCTCTAATCAGGCAGCTCCGCCAGCTTAAATCGCCATATGAAATTGATTTGTTGCGGAATTCCGCGCGACAAATGGATGTGGTTTTTCGGGAAATTCCCAATCTGATTCAAGCGGGCATGACTGAAGTGGAGCTGTCCGCACGCATTGAAAGTATGGCCCGAAGCGGCGGGCATATGGGTTTGCCGCGGTTGCGGACCTTTAATCAGAGCGTATTTGTGGGTCACCTGATGGCCGGGGCATCTGCTGCTATACCCAGTTATTTTGACGGGCCTACGGGTGGCCTCGGTTTAACTCCGGCCCAACCGTCCGGTGCAGGGTATAAAATAATTTGCCGGGGTGAGCCGATTCTCATTGATTTTGCAGGTATTTGGGACGGTTATATCATTGACCTGACCCGGATTTTTGCCATCGGACCGTTGGCGAAAAAATATACTGATGCTCACCAGCTGGCGCTGGAAATTCAAGAAGAAGTGGTAAGGCGCTGTAAACCGGGTGTTAACGGCAGTGAACTGCATGAAATCGGCCTTGCTATGGCGGCAAAGGCCGGTCTGGCGGAATTCTTTATGGGCTGCGGGCCCGACCGAGCCAGATTTATTGGCCACGGTGTCGGTCTGGAACTGGATGAACTGCCGGTGTTGGCCAAAGGGCTGTCGGTTGAGTTAGTGCCGGGTATGGTTATTGCTCTGGAGCCAAAGTTTATTTTTCCCGGCGAGGGAGCGGTAGGCATCGAAAACACCTATGCTGTCACCGATACTGGGCTGGAGAGGCTTACAAACGTGCCGGACGAGATTATCGCAGTGCAATGACATGCGTTAATACTTCCCGTCGATAGTCACAGTATTTAACAAACTTTGCACCGAAACCACGCCCAGAAGTTTTTTGTTTTCAGTAACAATAACATAATCGTATAGTTTCTTGCTGGTTCTGTTCATGGCCAGGTTAGCCACCCTGTGGATGGGCATGCGGGACTCCACCACTAGTGGTTGGGCATCCATCAATCTGTCAACCTGTTTCTTCCAGTACAGGGCCGGCCCGTATTGGTTAGCCAGCTTCAGGAAAAGCTGATCCCGCATAATCAGGCCCAAGGGGAGATTGGCAACGGCAACCACAACCGCTTTGACCTGCTGGTTGTGGTTAAAATATGTGACTAAATCGGCGACAACAGTTTCGGGTTTAATGCAACGGACATCATGAATTAGTTGCCTGATCGGGTGGTAATCCGCGTTCATATATTCTCCGGGGTTAATAAACTGCATGGCAAAAACTTCGCGAGCTTGCATGTTAACGGCCGGGACAGGATTGGCCGGGCGGGCCAGAAAATATCCTTGCCCGTAGTGAATGCCCATTTCCATCAAGACCTTAAGCTCCTGAGGGGTTTCTATACCTTCGGCAATAATTTCACTGTTGATTTTTTGGGCGAAGGTGACGAAAGTCTCGATGAGCGCTTTTTTCACCGGGTTTTTGTCCACGTTCTTAATTAGGGACATATCGATTTTGATAAATTCTGGATGCAGTTCCGCAATAGACTGCAGACTGGAATAGCCGGCACCGGCATCGTCTACGGCGATGCCGAAGCCTTGGTCGCGGTAGTGTTCAAGGACCTGGCGGAACTGGTTAAAGTCTTTGATAGAGGTTCGTTCGGTAATTTCAAAAACGATGTTGCGGGGCGCAAGACCGATACTCTCAAGCAACCGGCGGGTCTCACCGGTAGTGAATTTTGGATCGCTGATAATGCCGGGGTTAATATTGAGGAATAACCGCTGTTCCGGCGAAAGCTTCGGCATTCCCCGGATAGCCGTTTCCCGGGCCAGTTTCTCCAACGGGTATAAAAGGCCTGCCGCTTCAGCGGCGGGAAACAGTGCGCCGGGCGAGGTAAGTTTACTGTTTTCCGGGCCGCGGCTTAACGCCTCGTAGCCGAAAATTTTACCTGTGTGCAAAGATACCAGCGGTTGGTACAGGATAGATATTTCCCGGTTGCTGATAATTCGGGTTAATTCAGCCAATAATTCGTCTTCTTTGTCCGGGTTAGTCGCTTGATGGGCCGCCTGGGGCAGGTCGGGTGCCGGTATCGACAGATTAAACACTTTTAACGGGAATTCTTTTATTAGGTTTCTCAGTGCTGTTAGGTTTAAGGTTGTCATTATGACCTCCCGATCAATTAATCGGACAATGTTCTATAGTAAACTATAACATTTTGAGCATAAACAAGGTTTAGGTGCTGGTAAAAATTTGGTTAAAAAACTGTTAATTTGGCGAAAAAAACATGTCCATTACCTCTTTTAATTCTTTTCCGTTTATGGTAATATTTAATCAGAGGATAGCATTGCTATCCAACGTACGGAGGGGAATGTATTCCACCCTCCTAAGGGGCGCATAAGGCGCCCCTTATTATGAAGAAAAAGATTTTCATTTTACTGATTTGCGATAAATTTAACCCCGCCTCGCAAGGGTGGGTTTTTGCTTTTGCGGGCATTCTGATGTAAGTGGAAGTTTTTAGCCGCCGGTGAGATTATACTACAGGTAGAAAGCATGCGGGAGGGCGGGAAAGATGCGCGTTTTCGCCATTGGCGATTTGCATTTATCCTTTGGAGAAAAGGTGTTGCTTGATAATTTACATGAAGCTACAGCCGCAAAACCGATGGATATTTTTGGCGCGCAGTGGTATCGGCATTTTGACCTGATAGCGGCCAACTGGCAACGGATGGTGCGGGATGAAGACCTTGTTTTGCTGCCGGGTGATTTATCATGGGCCACAAAACCGGAAGATGCTGTGTTTGACCTGGATTTTATCGGCCAATTGCCCGGAATCAAGATACTGATCAAAGGGAACCATGATTATTGGTGGCAGGCCATTGGCAAGGTGCGTCGCTTGTTGCCGCCGGGGATGATTGCTTTGCAAAACGACTGTTTTGCCGCTGGGGATATTGCTGTTTGCGGTACCCGGGGCTGGCTCTGTCCCGGGGAAATGGACGACACCAAAATCTATTTGCGGGAACTGCAACGTCTGGAATTGTCATTAAAAAGCGCCGTACAGGCGGGCTTTACAAATTACCTTGTCATGCTACACTATCCTCCGGCGGCAGGCAGCGTGCCGGATGCCGGATTTATGGCATTGCTCCTCAAGTACGGGGTCAAAACATGTGTATACGGTCACCTGCATAATGCTGATAGCCGGCAAGTTTTGGCCGCGGCCGGCGGCATCAGCTTTTATCTGGTGGCGTGTGATTATATTGGTTTTTCGCCCTTGCTCATTTGTGAAGCAGCGGCAAGCAAATCCGGTTTAGAGGAGAATATGGAATGAAAGATATTATCATTTATACTGACGGAGCTTGTTCCGGTAATCCGGGCCCCGGCGGATGGGGTGCTGTTTTGATGTATGGCGACCGGCAAAAAGAAATTTCCGGTTATGCGGCGTTTACCACCAACAACCGGATGGAGCTTACTGGGGCCATTGAGGCTCTGAAGCTGCTAAAGGAGCCTTGTGCTGTTACGTTATACAGTGACAGTGCCTATCTGATTAACGCTTTTCTGCAGGATTGGCTGGGAAAATGGCAGCGCAACGGCTGGCGCAACAGTCAGAAGCAACCGGTGGAGAATCAGGATTTGTGGCAGGAGTTATTGCATTTCGCCGGCCGGCACCAGATAAAGTGGGTAAAGGTCAAAGGGCATGCCGATAACAAGTATAACAATCGTTGCGATGAACTGGCCCGAGCAGAAATAAAAAAAGCCCGGTAATAAGAAGTGTATGAGTGATTGTTCACTTAAAGACCGGCATATTTTTTCCTCCCCCGTAAAGACTAAAAGCAATCTAGTCAGGAGGAGGTTTTTTAATGGCCCAGGAGATGAATTCCGGGAATAAAGTTGCATGTGATGTACTCATCATCGGTGGAGGTCCGGCCGGCTTGACGGCGGCGATTTATGCAGGACGGGCCAAATTAAAAACAGTATTGGTTGAGGAAGACAACCTGGGCGGCCAGGCTGTCAACACCTATCATATTGCCAATTATCCGGGTACCGACGGGGTAATTGAAGGACCTAAACTGATTGAAAATATGCGGGAACAGGCATTGGGGTTCGGGGTGCGGATAGATGAGTTTAAACCGCCGGTCAAAATTGATTTGCCAGGGGAAATCAAGTGTTTAAAAACACAGGAAATCGAATACTGTGCCCGGGCAGTGATTATTGCTACCGGTACCAGGCCCCGTAAATTAACGGCCGAGGGGGCGGAAAAGCTGCAAAGCCGTGGTGTCCATTACTGTGCCACCTGTGACGGCCCTTTTTACCAGGATAAGCAGGTAATTGTTGTGGGTGGCGGTAATTCTGCGCTGCAGGAGGCTTTATTCTTAACAAAATTTGCCTCCCGGGTGACCATTGTCCATCAGTTGGACCGGTTTAAGGCAGGTAAAACCGCGCAGGCAGAGGTGTTAAACCATCCCCAAATAGATATTGTCGGGAATTCACAGGTAACCGGCGTGCAAGGTGATAACCATGTGAGCGCTGTTACTTTGAAAAATCTGCAAACCAATGAAATAAAAGAAATGCCCATTGATGCCGTTTTTGTCTTTATCGGTAATGACCCCAAAAGTGAAATATTTAAAGACCAGCTTCAACTGACGGCAGCCGGTTACATTCCTACCGATATCGAGATGAGGACGGAAGTTGCCGGCGTTTTTTGCGCCGGCGATGTGCGGGATAAAAGCACCCGGCAGGTGGTTACCGCCGCCGGCGATGGTGCCGTGGCCGCTATTCAGGCGGAAAAATACCTGGCGGAGAAGCTTGCTCCGGTCAGGTGACAAGCATCCGGTCAGGTGACAAGAAAGTGCCACCTACAAATATAGGGGCGGTGCCAAAAATTAAGTATTGGCACCGCCCTGAGTCTTATTGCAATAACTTTTCCAGTTTGCCCCGGTCAAAACCGATTACTGTCGCATCGTCGATAATCAATGTAGGTACTGCCAGACTGCCGGTTTTGTTCACCATTTCTTCCCGGGCTTTGAGGTTATCGGCCACGTTATGTTCCTGGAACTGTACTCCTTTGCTGGAAAGAAACTCTTTCACCCGGACACAGGCCGGTCAGGTGGGAGTGCTGTATACAATGACTTTTGAAGGCATATCCACCAGACTCCTTTCATAGTATATTCTTGTCTTAGCTTTTACCGGCCGGATATTTACTATGCGTGATAATGCCGCACGAGGTTAAAAATATCAAAAAACGGTTATAAATGGCAAACATGGATATAATAATTTTCGGTAAAAAATATTTTTCGATATTATCCTACAAAATAAGCAAAGGATTTTAACCTGGTGGCGTCGAATAATTAACTAAAAATTAATGTCGCGTTAATTTTAAGTTAACATAACTTAATATGGCTGGCTACCCGGATTCAGATAGGACTCAGCACCTATCAAAATACATGACGGGAGGCGTTGAAGTTGAAAGGCTATCAGACTGGTCAACTCAGGAATATCGGCGTGGTTGCTCACGGCGGAGCGGGGAAGACATCTCTGGTGGAAGCAATGCTGTACAACTCAGGAGCCATCACAAGATTGGGACGCGTCGAGGACGGAACAACTACATCGGACTATCATCCGGAAGAAACAAAACGGCAGGTTACCATTCATACATCGTTAGTGCCCTGTGAATGGAAGAACTGCAAAATTAATTTGCTGGATACCCCGGGGTATGCGGACTTTATTAGTGACGTGAAGGGCGTTTTGCGGGTTGTGGACGGCAACCTTTTCGTTGTTTGTGCCGCCGCCGGGGTGGAGGTGCAGACAGAGATCATCTGGAGTATGGTGGATGAAGCTAATTTGCCGCGAATTGTCTTCGTCAATAAAATGGATCGGGAAAATGCCAATTTTTTTAAGACCATGGAGAGCCTGCAGGAGAGCTTTAGCGGCAATTTTATTCCTCTGCAGATACCTATTGGAGCGGCGGAAACATTTCGGGGTTATATTGACGTACTGGATCAAAAAGCATACATATTTGAAGCTAACGGCAAAGTCAAGGAAACCGAAGTGCCGGCTGACCTAGCAGATTACCTGGCAGAATACAGGGAAAAACTGCTGGAAGCGGCTGCGGAAATGGATGATGTCGTCTTGGAGAAGTACTTAAACGGCGAAGAGCTTACTGTGGAAGAAATCAAAAACGGACTCAAACTGGGTGTTGCCGCCGCCAAAATTAACCCTGTTTTATGTGGTTCAGCGCTCAAAAACATGGGTGTCTCCGAGCTGACGGATTTCCTGGTGGAATACAGCCCGGTGCCGGCCGATAAACAGGGAGAACCCTTGTCGGCGCTGGTGTTTAAAACGATGGTTGACCCGTTTGTGGGCAAGCTGAATTTTTTGCGGGTTTTTGGCGGCAACCTGAAAGTGGAAACACCAATCTTCAACAGTGTTAAAGAGAAGCCGGAAAAAATCGGTCAGATTCTGTATCTGCGGGGCAAAAACCAGGTAGCGGTTACAGAAGTGCCTTGCGGTGATATTTGTGCGCTGGTGAAACTGCAGGATACCGGTACCAACGACACCTTGTGCCTTAAGGATAAAAGCATCAAATTGGATCCCATTTCTTTTCCGGTGCCAACTTTTACGGTAGCCATTGAGCCCAAGACCAAGGGCGATGAAGACAAACTGGGCAATGCCATGAGCAAAATCTTGGAAGAAGACCCGGCGCTGCGGTTAAAAAAAGACACGGAAACCAAGGAAACGCTGCTTACCGGCATAGGTGAAACCCACCTGGAAATCACCCTGGAAAAATTCAAAAGAAAATACGGTGTGGACGTAATCAAAAAAGATCCCCGGGTGCCTTACCGGGAAACAATCCGGGGCATGGTCAAGGTGGAAGGCAAACACAAGAAACAGACGGGCGGCCATGGTCAGTACGGTCATGTCTGGCTGCGACTGGAACCGCTGGTAGTGGGCGGTTATGAGTTTGGCGAAGAGATTTTCGGGGGTTCGGTGCCCAGACAATACATTCCGGGGGTGGAAAAGGGAATCAAAGAAGCTATGGCTGAAGGAGTGCTGGCCGGGTATCCGGTAACCGATGTGAAGGTTGTGCTTTATGACGGTTCTTACCACAATGTGGATTCTTCCGAAATGGCTTTTAAGATTGCGGCTTCCCAGGCTTTTAAGAAGGGAGCGTTACAGGCCAAACCGGTCTTGCTGGAACCTGTGATGCATGTGGAAGTAACGGTGCCGGAGAGTTACATGGGCGATATTATAAGCGACTTTA
Source organism: uncultured Eubacteriales bacterium (assembly GCA_964636895.1). Classification (GTDB taxonomy): domain Bacteria; phylum Bacillota; class Thermincolia; order Thermincolales; family CAZWUW01; genus CAZWUW01. Next base: position 786 of record CAZWUW010000092.1, on the reverse strand, counting down.
ATACCAAGCGCGGTCATATTCTGGGCATGGAACCCGCTGGCAAATTTACTACGGTTAAAGCGCGCGTGCCTTTATCTGAAATGTACCGATACGCTATTGACCTGAAATCCATGTCCCAGGGCCGGGGTGCATTCAAAATGGAATATGCTCATTATGAAGAAGTGCCGGCATTGCTGGCGGATAAAATTGTTACCAAGGCCCGGGCACAAAAAGAAGCAGCGGAAAAGTAAAAGCGAAAGGCTTGTCGTTATAAACGGCAAGCCTTTCGGCATTATTTGATTATCTTTTCAGCTAAAAATGGCAGGAATGGAAATACGCTTCGTCGAATATGTCTATTAAAGTGACACTTCCTGGTATGAGAAAAGATTTACGGGGTGGAAAAATTGGGTGCAGATTTAACTTTTGCGGCGCTGGAACCGGAATTCAGTTGGCATGACACGGGTCGGTTAAATATTGTTTATGAGGCCGTGGACCGTCATGTTGAGGAAGGCGGCAAGGCTGCGGCCAAGGCGCTTTTTTTTACCAACGGGCAGCGGCAGGAGACATTTACCTTTGGTCAGTTAAAGGACTATTCCAGTAAATTTGCCAATGTCCTGAAAAAGCACGGAGTAGGTAGACGGGATCGGGTGGCTGTTTTTATGCCCGCGTGTCCGGAATTATACATCAGTTTTCTCGGCATCCTGAAAGCCGGTGCCGTTGCTGTGCCGATATTTGAAGGGTTTATGGAGGAAGCTGTCAGGGAAAGGCTGCTTAGTGCCGGAGTAGTGGCAGTTGTTACTACGCCGG
>CAZWUW010000091.1:0-10426 GCA_964636895.1 uncultured Eubacteriales bacterium | reverse complement strand
TTTTTGCCAGACCTATTCTTACCCCGTGCTTTGAGTAAGCACTATATGTTATATAGTATTCACCTTCGATGCAAGCAATCCGAGGATCTTCAACGCCATAGGCTTCGTATTCTTTGAAAAATCCATCTTTTGCCGGGATAAGAAATGGCTTATCATGTGCTTTGAATTTATATCCGTCATTGCTCTCAGCTAAACCTATAATAGAGCGGCCGGTATCCAGGTGTGACCTGAAAAGCATGTAGTATTTACCGTTATGTTTAGCCACACCCGCATTGTGCACAGTATGTACAGGATAAGGTATGTCTTTTTTGGTTAATATAGGATTGTCTTGATAGCGCTTTACAATTGAGTTGGTCATGATTATTTTGCTCCTTTTTTAGCTCTATATTACCATTACTGACCCTATAATTACCACATTTTATCCACAATTGCATTCACCGCCGCCTTTTATCTTATGCAAGATAATCGCGCCGGCACAACCAACGCCCGCTCTAACTTTAATTGCCGAAAAAGGGCAATTCATTGAGCAAGCGCCACACTCCATGCACGAATCCCGGTCACTAATCAATGCTTTCCCTTCCTTTATAGTAAAAACAATATGCGGACAAACCTTCACGCACATACCGCAGCCGGTACATTTTTCCCGGTCAAGCGCCAAAGTAACGACATTTTTTAAGTACTTGTATTTCATCCTCATCGTTCCTCCCTAAATTTTCCAAAATAAGTTAGCTAACGCAAATACTACACCGGCAGCTATAGCTGCCATAATTGCCGGTACTGCAATTTTCATCTCGCGAATAACACCTGATAATGAGGTATAAGTAGATGACCCGGTGAAATTCATGGCAATAAATGCAGAAATCGGGGGTAAAATCAATAAATATGTAATCGCCTGTCCCAGGCCGATTGATGTGGAAAAGATTATAATGAGCAGGGTATATACAATTCCCACCAGCCAGCCTTTTAATGCAAAGGCTCTGCCGGGCACGAAGGGCAGTAATGCCGGTACTGCAAAATTACCGACTAAAACTGATCCTACATAAGGCAGAACTCCGCCAAATATATTTGTCTCTGTAATCTCAAGGATTAACAATATGCCCAGCATAATGAGCAATGGCTTCAAGAAATACGAGAATTCTATCGGTGTTAAAACAATTCTATCCCTAAATGTAAAATCTATTGTTCGCATTTCCTGTGTTGACTTCAGCCCGGCATTTATGAAAGCCGGTATATCACTGGCTTTAACCGGACCGTAAACTACTTTGAACCCGGTTTGTTTTAGGACCTCATGGGCTGCTACACCAGGTGCCCCCAGTTGGGGAAGAATAATAGTCCGATGGGAAACAATATGCTCCAGCCCGGTTTCCTGAATCCTTTTTACTATTTCAGCAGTCCCGAAAGTCCCTTTGCCTGCCGCGCACCACACATTAATACCCTTGGTATCCAGCACCATAATCCAGGCATCCAATCCGGGGAGTTCCTTTCTCAGCCTGTCAAAACTCATTTTATAGTTGGCAGTCACCAGCACCGGTGAGTTGGCATCAGGATTACCTACGCCATAAAGTCCCGGCTTGACCATATAATTCATGCGATTAATTCCCCAACGGGCTTTCCATGAACCGATGATATCCCCACTAGTAAGCTTTGTCGACACCTTCGGAATCTCAATATTGTTATTCATCACTTAATCCCCCTCTTTCCCGGCTTTGGCAACAGCTATTATGCTTTAAAGCCTGAATTAATAATTCAAGACTTTCTATGACCTGTACCCTTTTGTTTTCCGGGATGGAGGCTAATATACCCTGGTGGTACGAATCAAAGACAGCATTTATTTTTTCTAAAGCGTCCCGGCCCGCTGCAGTCAATTTAATTTTTACATACCTTCTGTTATCAGCATCGATAAGCCTTTCAACTAATCCATTCCGCACAAGACCATCTACTGTCCTGCTGGTGGTACTCTTATCAAGATTGAGCAAATTTGCCAAATCTATCAATGAGATTTCTTTGACCTGCCCAAGCTCAAGAATAGCGTACCATTGACTGATAGTAACCCCGCAGCACATGATTTGGTTTTTTTCCAAAGCTCCTATGTTTTTACCCAAGACTCTAATTAGATTCCTTAAAACATTAGCATTCTTCATCCGTATCACCTCCTCTGTCTATATTGTATCACGCAACAGTTGTTTTTTGCAACCCTCAGGGAGCAAAAAAGCCACTTTCAAGAAAATTATTACTTGAAAGTGGCTTTTAGCTATATCATCATTTTACAGATATTGTTTGTAAATTCAACCGGATCTTCTATTGACAAGCCTTCGATAAGGAGCGCCTGATTATATAGTAAATCCGTATAAAGCTTAAGCTTGTCTTTATCGTTTTCGTATGCTTCCCGCAATGATTTGAACACATCATGGTTGATGTTGATTTCTAAAATCTTATTGGCTTTGATATTTTGATTGTTAGGCATGGCGCTAAGTACCTTTTCCATCTCAATGGAAAGTTCCCCGTCACTGGCCAGACATACAGGATGCTGCTTTAACCTTTTTGATGCCCGGACCTCACTAACTTTATCCGACAACAGATTTTTCATGTGGGCAAACAAATCTTTGTTCTCTTCCCCAGCCGGGTCGGAAGAAGCTTCGTTTTCTGTTTCAATCCCTAAATCACCGCCGGATACGGACTTGAATTCCTTATCTTTATATTTTGCAATCATTTTAATCGCGAACTCGTCAATGTCGTCAGTGAAGTATAGTATTTCATAGCCTTTATCTGCTACGAGTTCGGTCTGGGGCAGTTTCTCAATCCGTTCAATGGATTCACCGGAAGCATAGTAAATATACTTTTGCTCTTCCGGCATGCTGGAAACATACTCCTCCAGAGTGCCTAATTTCTTCGCTTTTGATGAATAGAACAACAATAAGTCTTGCAATACCTCTTTGTGACTGCCAAAATCGCTGTAAATCCCATATTTCAGCTGTCTGCCGAAGGATTTGTAGAACTCTTCATACTTGTCTCTATCATTTTTCAACAGGTTTTCCAATTCATTTTTGATTTTGGTTTTGATGTTTTTGGCGATAAATTTCAACTGCCTGTCATGCTGCAGCATTTCTCTGGATATGTTAAGGGACAGGTCTTCCGAATCCACCATGCCTTTAACAAAACTGAAGTAATCAGGCAGCAGCTCGGCACACTTGTTCATGATCAAAACCCCGTTAGCATACAATTCCAGGCCTTTTTCATATTCCTTGGTGTAGAAGTCAAAGGGCATTTTGGCGGGAATATATAAAATAGCTTTATAACTCACGGTGCCTTCAGCGTTAATATGAATATGCTTTATCGGTTTGTCAAAGCCGTAGTGCTTTTCGGAATAGAAGTTATCATAATCTTCTTGGCTAAGTTCATTTTTATTCTTTTTCCAGATAGGAACCATACTATTGACAGTCTGTTCTTCTTTATACTCCTCGTATTCTTTATCACTGCCTTCTTTTGGCCTTGTCCCGGTGATATCCATTTTAATCGGATATCTGATAAAATCGGAATATCTTTTGATAATGGCTTTTATATTATACTCGTCCAGGAATTCGTCAAAATTTTCATCCGCTGAATTTTCTTTAATTTTGAGAATAACGTCCGTACCGACCGATTCTTTTTCGCAGGGCTCAATAGTATAACCGTCCGCGCCCTTAGATTCCCACTTATATGCTTCCTCGCTGCCCAAGGCTTTACTTATGACAGTGACAACGTCAGATACCATAAGGGCCGAATAAAAACCAACCCCAAACTGGCCGATAATATCATAACCGTCTTTTAATTCATTTTCTTTTTTAAATGCCAAGGAGCCGCTTTTGGCAATAACCCCCAGGTTATCTTCAAGTTCTTGTCGTGTCATGCCAATACCGGTATCAGAGATTTTCAATATCCTGTTTTCTTTATCAGTAATTATTTTTATATAGTAGTTGTCTTTGTTGAAGCTCAAAGAATCGTCTGTTAATGCCTTGTAATAAATTTTATCAATGGCATCACTGGCATTGGAAATAAGTTCCCTTAAAAAAATCTCCTTATTTGTGTAAATTGAATTGATCATTAGGTCCAACAATCTTTTGGATTCTGCTTTAAACTGTTTTTTTGACAATTAAAATCTCTCCTTCCACTTAAAAACAATCATATATCATATAATTACAGCTTTCTGTTATTAGCACTCTCCTCCTCCGAGTGCTAAGCCATATCTTTTATATATCAAAATACAAGTTGAATGTCAATATTTTATGTGATAAACCTCACAGTTTTTTTATTAATTAGAGTTTATAATAGCCTTAAAGTATAAATAAGCGAGGTTGATGAAAATGCTTAGAAAAATTGTGCAGATAACCGAAGAGAAATGTAACGGGTGCGGCCTTTGTATTGAAGCCTGCCATGAAGGGGCCCTGCAATTGGTCAACGGCAAAGCCCGGCTCGTAGCTGACGCATACTGCGACGGCCTGGGTGACTGCCTCCCCGAATGCCCTACAGATGCTATCACTATTATTGAACGGGAAGCAGCGGCCTTTGACGAGGAAGCCGTAAAAAAACGCCTGGAAGCTAAAGATACCTTGCCCGCAACCTTAGCCTGCGGCTGCCCCGGCAGTTCGGTCAGGGTGCTGGAAAAATCCCAAGACTGTTCATGCCACTCCGGGACTGTAGTAAATTCACAGCCCGGCCAGTTCGCAGTAGATTCACAGCTTAACCAATGGCCCTGCCAGATAAAGCTGGTCCCTGTCAACGCCCCTTTTCTTGACCATGCCGACCTCTTAATCGCTGCCGACTGCTCTGCTTATGCCTACGCCAATTTCCATCAGGATTTCATGAAAAGTCGCATTACTCTGATTGGCTGCCCGAAACTGGACAATGTGGATTATTCAGAAAAACTTACGGAAATGTTTAAGTTAAACGAAATAAAAAGCATTACCGTGGTCAGAATGTCCGTACCCTGCTGCGGCGGTCTGGTAACCAGGGTTAAGCAGGCAGCGCTGAACAGTGGCAAAAATATTACAGTAAATGTAATCACCATAGATCCCGGCGGTAAAGTTATAGCCGGTTAAACGAAAAAAGCCTGCCCCATAGCCAATCGGCAAGGGGCAGACTTTGTAACACCCTAAGAAAGTCTAATACGCCTGACTGGGTATTTGTTCAAAGGAAGTGCCGCTGAATGTTTTATCATAATGAAAAGTGTAATAATGGTTGCCATCCGGCACAAACCACTGCTTTTTTGCTTCCCCTCTTACATCAGGGAGGCTGTACTGGTCGGTGCTTACACTGAACCTTGCCTTGCCAACATCGCCCCAATACAGATGGGCAAAGTCTTCCCACTCTATATTATCCCCGTTAACGGCAAAAGGATATTTACCTCTTGAGAACTCCTGCAAATAGATGCGTACGAGGCGTTTTTCCCCCGGCAGCAATGATGGAATAGGCTGCCCGCGAACAGGTTGAAAAACCGGATAATAAATGGGGTAGCCCTCATGTCCCCTGCTTAGGCCGTATACAAAATGAAGCAGGTATTGAAGGGCATCAGCATACTGTTGACCTTGCGGCAGCTGAGCCCAGACACTGTGATCCAACTGAACGTTCTCTCGCCATTCCCATTCCACATCAATATTGAAGCTGCCTGGCAGCGGCGGTTTCCCGTAGGGGTTACTCAACTCCACATCTATATACGCCGGTCTGTACAGATAATCCGGGTAGTTCTTCATAAAAGGTGCATTGATAGGGTTGGGACTGGCGGTATTTGTAGACTTGGCAATCTCAGCACCAATGCCCTCGGCAGTCTGTTTAACCATTTCTTTGGTAATCTGATTGGCCGGGATCCCGGCTTCAGTTAATGCAACCTCGGCCATGTATTCAAGGCTCATGCTCGTCAACTGGTCAAAATTGGGCAGTGAAGGCGGGATACCCATTGCAGCTAACCCGGTATTAACCAGAGCTTCCAAAGCTATTTTCAGTTCATCACGCCATTCATCCGGGACCTGTCCCCGCAACAATACCCAGTTGATAAGCTTTGATTATTTCCGGATTTACCGTGTCAGTAAAAGGACTTTTTCCTGCTGTCACAGTCTTGTTTGTCAGCTTTTCGTACAATTTAACCACGATAGTACAGAATTCTTCACGGGTGATGGGCTTTTTGTAATCTTTCATGGATATAGGGCAGGATATTCATCTATTCCCATCCGGCAACTGCTAGCTGTTATTTGAGACAGCACCCTTCAGGTTTTGGAATGGGCTTGCCGGCCTCAACCAACACTTTGTTGCCTGCCAAAAAATACCTGCTATGAACATCAGCAAGCCTGTTCCCACAAGCAGCCATTCAATTTAGACCGATATGAACCCAAGGGCAAAAGTACAGGCTCCTATAAGAAGACTTGCCAGTGTCATTGTATGAGGCTTGTTTTTGAAACCGCCCCACGTAGCCATGAGGCCGACACCTAGCATCATGCCGATAGAAAAGGTTATTTCTATTGCCGTCAGAAGCCAAACATCAATACCAAAACTGCGGGTGACCTGCAGCGGTGTTAAAAATGCCACCGGAGCGGCCAGGATAAAGAAAAACACACAAAACTAAAAGAAGATTTTAACATAATCATGATTTTTGATAGCATACTGTAACACTTAACACAATAACGGCAGCAAAAAAGTGCACCTCCAAAAATCAGAACACTGTATCCCAGTGTCTAATCTTTGGGGTGCACTTTAAAACGGCGGCCCGTTTTAGTTTGTCTTTTTCTTATGGGGGTCATCGTGACAGGGGGCGCAGTTCATCTTGCCCCGGGTATTTTCAATGGTACCGCCTTTGTCGTGACAGCTCCGGCAGGACTTAACCTCGTTGGATAGTTTCGCCACAGGGGTGAAGGCTTTGTCAAAATGCTTGTTCAGGATATCCACCGTGAATGCCGCCACATCCCCGGAAAGGCGGCCGCAACGCTCACTGCGTTCTTTGGAGAAAGCCTTTAACCCGGCTTTTTCGCACCACTCCGTTACAGACACGTGACAGAGGGTGGATTTGGCCACACTCTGGGGCAGCACTTTGTCAGACTTCATTTCCTTGACCAGGAAGGCTTTTTCCTGGGCGTACTTGTTGCTGATATCACTTGGGAAGGGAGTATTTTCATACCAGCTCATCAGCTCATTGGTCAGGTCTTCCCACGCCTCTTCGCCGGCCACCAGGCAGATGGCTGCAGAAGCCCCGATGAGAGCACCGCAGAGGGTAGCCCAGCCGGCCACCCCGCCCTCGCCAAACTGAAACATTTTGGTAGGGAAGGTGGTATAAGGTGCTCCAACTTGTTTCCCCAGCTCAGATATGATGGCGTCAAAAACACCAAAACAGCAGGCCCCCTCATAATACCCTGCATGGGCTTTTTTGCGTACAGTCTCAATATCCAGTTTTTTATACGACCATGGATAAGTGACTACCGCCGCATCCCCCGCTGGCTTGACAGCCGGTTTTTCCGTCTGGGTGCAACCCGCCAGTGCCGTAACCCCCATAGCACCAAAAGCCAAGGTGCCTGCACTCATCAAAAACTTTCGCCTTGAACAATTGTCCTTTTTCACAATCTCTTTACTCATGGTCCCAACCTCCCCGAAAAGTATTTTACTCCAAGTCTTCGTCAGAATGCCAGTAATCCCTTGCTTTTTCACCATCAGACTTCCTTAGCCCCTATAAGCGGAGCCTATTGAAAATATTCTGACAATTTTTGTCAGGGAGGGTTTTCTGTTATAATACAATCATAAAGGGGTGTTGACTTGATGAACCTCAACCAATTACAGGTCTTCTGTGCGGTGGCGGAAGAAAAAAGCCTGACCAGGGCAGCCAAAAAACTTCATCTCAGTCAGCCGGCAGTGAGCGGCCAGGTCAAGGCAATGGAATCCCTCTACAACCTGTGTATGTTTGAACGCACCAACCACGGAGTTGAGCTTACATCGGCGGGCGAAATTGCCTACCGGTACGCCAAACAGCTGCTCAATATCCACGACGATATGAAACAGGCCCTGGAGACCATGTCCTGTGCCCAACCGTGCCACCTTACCGTCGGGGCCAGCACGGTAGCCGGCGGCTATCCCCTGCCCTGCAGTATTTTTGTGTTCAAAGAACGCCACCCCCAGGCGAATATCAGGCTGGAGGTGGCCAACTCCGCCACTATCCTGGAAAAAATACGCACTGCGGACCTCGATATGGCCATAATTGAAGGACCGGTAGAGGGTGACGACATTGTCGTCAAACCGTGCGCCGATGATGAGATGGCCCTGGTGGTCCCTTATATTGAGCCCTGGCTTGATACTGAAGATGTAACCCTAGAGGAATTAAAAGAGTTGCCCCTGATAATACGGGAACAGGGGTCAGGGACCAGGTCTGTTTTGGAGGAGGCCCTGGCCGGACACGGAAGCACTTTAAACAACCTGAACGTGGTAACCGAGATGGGCAACCTGGGTTCCATCAAATCCACCGTGGAAGCCGGTCATGGCGTAACCATCCTGCCTCTTGTAACAGTACGGAAGGAACTTTACACAAAAATGCTCAAGGCCATCCCAATAAGGGACCTTGAGCTGAAAATAAACTATAAGGTTATCTACCACCGCAGCCGGATTATTTCCGATATCGCCAAAGCCTTTGTCCAGCTGGTTATGGATCCGGAAGAAAGGGCCTTCTGTTAATCAACAAATAACCGGACCACTATCCGGGCACCGATTATAGCACCGATGAAAACGAAAAAGGCAAATACCCAGCCCTGGAGCGACAGGGAAGGTATATCCCCCAGCAGGGTACCGATATTGCACCTGGGTGCCAGCCGGGCACCGTAGCCCATCAAAAAGCCGCCGGCCAAAGCAACCAATGCGTATTTGTGGGACTTGATCTTTCTGACCCGGAACTGGGAGGCCAGCAAGGCACCAAGCAGGGCACCGGCAACTATGCCAATGTTGAGCCAGGTGCCGGAAGAAAAAACCGTATACTCCCAAAAGGAGCCGCCGTAATTGATTTCTTTGAAATAATCCCACTTGGCAGGCGTAGAACCCAGGGCCTCCCAAAAGGCCGCCCCCCAAACCGACAGAACTGTGGTTATCCCAAGGGGTTTCCAGGTAACAAACAGATAAATTACATTGATAATACCCAATACTAAACCGCCAAGCCAGTAAGGCCATTCTTCTTCCCAAATCTTCCCTTTAACCACGGCCTTCCCTCCTTCGGAGGTTTTTTTATACTTTTTTCCGAATTCTAATCTGCCATATACCGTTAGCGACCTCATAGGCACTGACCCGGTACCCCTTCTTATCGGCCCAGGTCCTTACAGTTCTGGCAGTACAACTGTGATCGGTCTCCAGCACAAGGGTATCCTGCGCCGTCAGTTCCTTCAGCTTTTTCTCGGCTTTCAAAAGGGGAACAGGGCACATTTCCCCCCATAACTGCAAAAAATATTCTTCCATAAAGACCCTCCGTCAGCCCCGCTTTTCCCACCAGCCGACAATTACATATAGCAGGCCCAAGAACACAAGCTGGGCAACGAAAGCGGGCCATAAGCCAAAAACCTCGTCCAACATTATGGCTTCCCCCGGTTCCCACCAGGTGTAATGGAAGGAACCGGCAATGGAACCCAGGATAATACCGGCAAAAACCAGCCACTGCAGGGCATAGCCTTCCCCCATGCGCATCAGGGTACCGGAAGCGCAGCCCCCGGCAATGACCATGCCAATGCCAAAAATGACGGCACCGAAGGCTGTATGCCAGTGAATAGGATCGTAGTTACCCGGAATAGTTAAGCCGTAAGCCATTGCCCATTGCCTGACAGCAAAATAACCAACGGTGGACACGAAAACTGCTATGATTAAACCTTTGGCCATGCCGCCCAGTTTAAAAAGAGCGATATCCCTAAAGGCCGCAGCCATACAAAACTTTGACCGCTGCAGGACCACGCCGATGGCCAGTCCAAAAAACCAGTTGACGGCCACCATTGGCTCCCGCACATAAAAAAACCCGCCAATGATTACGGCCACAATAAGTACTATAAGAAAATAACGGCCTTGTCGCTTTTTTTTAGAATCTACCACCGGCTCACCCCTAATTCCGGTTATTCCGGTTATTCCGGTTATTCCGGTTATTCCGGTTATTCCGGTTATTAATCCATAATTCGACAAAGACCGCAAATAATCCTCCTCAATACCATCATACTGGTTTTTTTGCTGCAACAAACCTCTGCATAACCTTCGGTATATCTTCCAGGAAATGCAAAATATTAAAAGCCAGGATTACGTCAAAGGCTTCACTTTTTAGTCTCTCATCAAATATTGTTAATTGGGCGAAATCTATATTTTTCAATTTGGTGCTCAACTACTGAACCTACCACGTTTAAGTAGACACGTAAAACGCACAATACATCTTTCTATCGCAGTTTAGCTCATTATTTCA
>CAZWUW010000090.1:0-10876 GCA_964636895.1 uncultured Eubacteriales bacterium | reverse complement strand
TTCATGGGCCGGATGGCTATAATATTACCAGGGGTCCGGCCGATCATCTGCTTGGCTTCCTCGCCCACCGCCAGTACCTGCCCGGTATCACGCTGAATGGCTACCACGGAAGGTTCGTGCACGACAATGCCCTTCCCTTTCATATATACAGAGGAGTTGGCGGTGCCCAAATCTATGCCCATATCTTTTGTGAATACTCCAAACATTGCTGTCTGAACCCCTTTCTAAACTGTTTAAATAAGTCCTTTTTCTTTAAAACTAACGTATTTCAGATCTCCGATGACGACATGATCCAGCACTTCAATACCCAGCAATTTACCAGCTTCCGCCACACGGCGGGTAACATCTATATCCTCCCTGCTAGGGGCTGGGTCGCCACTCGGATGATTATGTACCAATATGAGGGCCGCAGCACTTCTCTTAATGGCATTTTTGAAAAGCTCCCGGGGATGCACCAGGGAAGCGTTCAGGCTGCCGATGGAAACGGTATCCTCGGCAATCACCTGATTTTTAGTGTTCAGATTTAACACAATGAAATACTCCCGGTCATGATGGCGTATTTTCTCCATCATCAGCGTACTAACATCACCAGGTGATTTGATTACCGGTTTATCCGGAGCTGCAGCTAATGCCACCCGCCGGCCGATTTCCAGAGCGGCCTTGATTTGGGCCGCTTTGGCCGGGCCAATGCCTTTAACTCCGCTCAATTCTTCCACATTGGCTGCCAGTAAGCCTTTTAGCCCACTAAACCGGGATAACAGTTGAACTGCCAAATCGATTGCGGTACCGGTCTGATGCCCGGTACGCAGGATAATGGCCAGCAGTTCGGCTGCGGAAAGGCTATCCGGCCCGTCTTTACAGAGCCGCTCCCGGGGCCTTAATTCTACAGGCATTTCTTTGATTGTTAAACGGTACTCGATGGTAGCCAATAAAATCCCTCAATAATCAAACTTTAGCCATTGCCAAAACTTCAATGCCAAATTCCCGGAGCATGTCCGCAAGCCTGGCCAAAGGCAACCCTACGACATTAAAATAACAACCGCGGACCTCGCTGACCAACACTGCGCCCAGCCCCTGAATGCCGTAAGCCCCGGCTTTATCATAGGGTTCGCCGGAGGCAATATAACCCCTGATATCTTCCGGCGTAAGCTGTTTGAAAACCACCTTAGTTACTTCATGCGCCACAATAGATTTTTTTGTAGCCGCATCAATAACAGCCACCCCGGTCAGTACTTCATGTTCCGTGCCGCTTAAGAATTGCAGCGTTTGCCAGGCGGCTGCGGCATCTACCGGTTTGCCCAGCAGCTCGCCGCCGCTAACAACAATCGTATCAGCACCAATGACAAGGCCGCTACCGGCTTTTTCAGCCACCGCCAACGCCTTCCGATAAGCCAGATCGCAAACATACCCGGCCGGGTTCACACCGCCGGTGACGTTTTCATCAATTTCAGATATTTGCACATCAAAAGTTAAACCTATTTGCTTCAGCAAGTCGCGGCGGCGGGGCGAAGCGGAAGCAAGGATGATTCTCTGCATAAGATACCTGTCCTTAAAGTTTGCGGAATAAAAAAAATCCCAACAGGAAGCCCAGAACCGTCATCAGGTTAACTTTTAACAAAAATCCCAGAGTTAATGTAACCACATGCAAGTTAAGGGTGGTCGCCGGAAAGCCAACTTGTGTGCCTTGCCGCAGAATTGGCAGATAAGCGCCCAATACATCACCCAGCAGACTGCCCAACAAACCCCCGATAAGCAAAAGTACTGCAAGAATCCATGGGCTCTGGTAATTCTTGAAACCTTTCATTTCCAGCCTCCTGTAAAAACCCGTTACCAAGCCTACAACGCCAAGAACCCTGGCATTAGGCTCCGGAACACTGATTTTAGCATACCCACCGCCTGAAATCCTATTCCGTACACGTTATATATACGAAAAGACGGTGTTTTTTCAGACAGTCTTGTCCTGAAAATCTTCTCATTACAGTGTATCATTTATGACAGATAATGACAAGACATTACGTAATGCCAGATTTTATCAACAAAAAACCGGATAGCGAACTATCCGGATAGACGATAGGTTACCTTTCTCTTACGGCAACCCGCCAGTTTTCAATTTCCTGCCCCCCCTGCACATGACGGCGGACTATGTCCCGCCCCTGGAGCAAAGAAACACTGCCGTATGTGACGACCGGCTGACCCGGCAAACTTACTGTCACCAGCGGTTCCCGGCTGCACAAACCGTTACAGCCGACATGGGTAACCACAACGTCGGCCATCCCGAGCTTATGTAGCTCTTCTTTGATGACTGCCAGTACTGCACCGGCACCGGCTTTAATCCCGCAAGTGCCCATGCCGACCGAAATCCTAGGCCGCTCCTGTTTGCCGCGAAGCTGGCTGTCGGCCTGCGCTTGCTGCTTCCACTGCTGCAATTCCTGTAAATTCATGCCTTTTCACCCCTATGCCGAAAAATATTCTGAATGTTAGAATAGTTCAACAGGGGTGTTGAATTTCCTTTAAAAAGAGCATTGCCTATTATTGGAAAAAGTTATTTGGTAATTGCCTTAAATGGACATTTTTTGATGCACTCCTCACATTTCGTGCATTTTTCGGGGTCTATTTCATGCAGCTCTTTAGGCTGCCCTTTAATCGCCCCGGTCGGACAAGCTTTGGCACAAAGGTGGCACTTTTTGCATGCTTCCGGGATGATCCGGATACGGGAGAGTTTTTTGCAAACTCCGGCCGGACAAACCTTATCCCGCACGTGAGCAATGTATTCATCCGCAAAATACTGCAGCGTACTCAGCACCGGATTCGGTGCCGATTGGCCCAGGCCGCAGAGGGAAGTTTCTTTAATGCCCTGGCCCAACTCTTTTAATAGGGCGATATCATCCTTTTTACCCCGACCTTCCGTAATCCGCTCCATAATTTCCAGCATCCGCTTAGTGCCGACCCGGCAGGGAGTACACTTGCCGCAGGATTCATCACAGGTAAACTGCAGATAAAACTTGGCTATATCCACCATACAGTCATTTTCATCCATGATAATCAGCCCGCCGGAACCCATCATGGAACCGGCTTCCAGCAGCGTATCATATTCAATAGAAATATCCAACAGACCGGCCGGAATACATCCACCCGAGGGGCCCCCGGTCTGAGCGGCTTTAAATGCTTTACCGTCAGGGATGCCGCCGCCGATCTTGTAAATGACCTGCCGCAGACTGGTACCCATGGGCACCTCAATAAGACCGGTATTGGCAATTTTCCCGGCAATGGCAAAAACCTTGGTGCCCCGGCTTTTCTCAGTACCCATAGCGGCAAACCAGGCTGCCCCGTTCCGAATAATTAGCGGAATATTAGCTAAGGTTTCCACATTATTAATCAGGGTCGGTTTCCCCCATAACCCCTGACTGGCCGGAAAAGGCGGTTTCGGCCTGGGTTCGCCCCGATTCCCTTCAATCGAGGTAATCAGGGCTGTTTCCTCGCCGCATACAAAGGCACCGGCGCCTAAACGCAGTTCGATATCAAAATCAAATGCAGCCTCAAAAAGGTTTTTACCCAGCAAGCCTTTTTGCCTGGCCTGATGAATAGCTGTAGTCAGCCGCGCCACAGCAATAGCGTATTCGGCCCGGACATAGACATAACCCTGGTTAGCCCCAATAGCGTAGCCGGCAATAGCCATGCCTTCCAGCACCGCGTGCGGGTCTCCCTCCAGGATGCTGCGATCCATAAAAGCGCCTGGGTCACCTTCGTCAGCATTGCAAATCACATACTTGGTTCCAGCTGGCGAACGGGAAGTCAACTCCCATTTCAGTCCGGTGGGAAAACCGCCGCCGCCCCGGCCCCGCAAGCCGGATTGTTTGATGGCGGCAATAACCTCCACCGGTTTCATTTCCGTAAGTACTTTGGCCAACGCCTGATAACCGTCCCGGGCCACATATTCACTAATATCATCAGGGTTGATTTCACCACAGTTCTGCAACACTACGCGGGTCTGGTTGCGAAAAAAATCAATATCCGCAAGAACGGCGATTTTTTTATCGGTTTCCGGGTCGTGGTAAAGGAGCCTTTCCACCACCTCACCTTTGCGTATATGCCGTTCTATAATTTCTTTAACATCATCGACCCGAACCTCACAATAAAGTGTCCCGTCCGGATAGATAACCATTACTGCCCCCCGGGCACAAAAGCCAAAACAGCCGGTATGGACAACCCGTACTTTGTCCTTAAGCCCGGCTGCGGCCAATTCTTTTGCCAAGGCGGCCTGAACCTCCATGCTTTCTGAAGAAACACAGGCTGTACCACGGCAAATCAGAATGTGGGAGTTTTTGTCGGGCATTCGGGAAACCTCCAATTATCTGTACTCATCAATTATCTGTACTTATCAACAATCTGAGCCAATTGATCGGCATTTAACCGGCCATGCACTTCTTCATTAACTGTGATAACCGGTGCTAACCCGCAGGCTCCGATACAACGAGTGCCTTCAACACTGAATTTCTTGTCCGGGGTAATTTCTCCGGGTTTAATCCCCAGTTCATCCTGCAGCTTGTGTACCAGTTCACCTGCTCCTTTTACATAACACGCTGTACCCAGGCAAACGGAAATCCTACGTTCTCCTTTCGGAACCATGCTAAACAGAGCGTAAAACGTAACTACGCCGTAAACGTCTGCCAACGGAATGCCTAACCCCTGGGCTATGCGGTATTGCACTGTTTCCGGCAAAAACCCGAAAATCTGCTGGGCTTTGTGCAGCACCGGTATCAATGCCCCGCCCACATCTTTGGATGCTTTAATCACTTCATCAAGCTGAGTAAACTTTTCATCGTCAAAACAGATATCTTTTTCCTGTTCCAGACAGTGCTTAGACATAATGTATCCTCCCCGGTATTTGGTCCAAACTAACTACTTAGTATTGTACCTTGATACCGCAGCTTATATACGACAACGTAATAGGACAAAAAAAAGCCTGGTCCTAAATGACCAGACTCGTTATGGCTTTGTTCTAATAATCACCTTCACATGCATAGTCCGAATTAACTATTACTTCCCCTCATGCATAGGTGGAAAGTAAGGATTTCAAGCCGGGTGGAGAGATCAATGTCCCGTACTTCCACATCTTCCGGCACGGCCAAAACCTTAGGGGCAAAATTCAAGATTGCCTTTACACCGGCTTCTATCAACTGATTGGCCGCCTGCTGAGCTGCAGCCGCCGGTACTGTAATTACGCCTATTTTAACGTTGTTTGCCTGCACTATATCATTAATTTTTTCGCTTCCGAAAACTTCTATATCCATCAATCTTTTACCTATTTTACTCAGGTCGTTGTCAAAAACCCCGACAATATTGAAACCCCGCTCGCGGAAACCGCGGTATGAACACAAGGCTGAGCCCAGATTACCGGCCCCAATAACCACAACATTCCATTTGCCGCTCAAACCCAGGATCTTTAGAGTATGCTTTAAAAGGTCCTTAACGTTATAACCCACACCACGGGTTCCGAACTCGCCAAAATATGCCAAGTCCTTACGCACCTGGGCCGGACTGACACCAACGCCCTCGGCGATTTCGCCGGAGGATATAGTCTGAATTCCCTTCTGGTCAGCCTGTTCCAGGAAGCGTGAATAAACAGAAAGCCGAACAATTGTAGCTTCAGGAATTTTTAAAGCTTTCACTGTCTCCTCCTCCTTCCCTATTAATTTATAATTATAGCATAAGAAAGATGGTTGGACAATGTTAAGTTTTGCTTATACTGCTGAGTTCCCGAAGAAACAAGGAATAGTTCTCAATAACTTCAATAAACTGTCGCTGAGCTTCCCGGAATTTTTTTTCGTCACCGTTTTTCTTCAAGTTCTCTAACTGGGAAACATATTTTCCGGTGACATTATATAATGTATCCAGCTTTTCCCGAAAACTTAGGTCAGCAATCTGCCCACCCAGGTGCCCGGGCAGACGGTGAAAAACCTTAATCACCTTTTCCGTTTGGGCGGCAAAAGTCTGCGGGTCGCCGTCGGTCATACTCACCCGCTGCCATAATCCGGCATTGGCCTGAAACCAGACGGTATAATCCGCCAAAAATAACTCCAGGTCTTTTGCGGCTTGGGCGCTGCCGGTAGTAACGACAATATCCCGGTTATGTAAAACCACGGTCTGGATGAAGCCACCAAAGCCCTGTTCCTTTAATTGTCCCTGGAACTTCACAGCACTGTCCCGGTCACCGAAAACGCCAACAAAAACCCGGTATGGTGGCTGTTGGCCAATGTAAGGCCGGAAGCCGGCTTTTACCAGATCAGCCGTCCCGGCTTCCGCTCCGGCCCGGTCACTGAAAACTCCGGCCTGGACAAAATAAAATGCCACCGGCTCCATTATTAAATTCCGGGCTTCTTCCGCAATCACTGCCTTAGCGCCGGGTCCGGCCTGCCGAGGCCGGTCAGGACCCCATTCCTGCAGTGCACCGGTATAATACTTGCCCAAAAGCATACCCCCGGATAATGCTAAAAGAACTATCCCCAACATAGCAAAACCGGTAGCAAAACTCTTCAAAAAATCCCCCCGCATAACCAAAACCCCCTCTGCTGCGTTACTCATAGCCGCAGTGCAAGTCTGTCCCGGTTATATCATATTTCACGCGAGGAGGGTTTAGAACTCAAATGAATAATTCTCTGGCTTCCGCCACCATATACAGCGAACCGGTGACACAGACCAGATCTGTTTCACCCGCCAGGTCCAAAGCCAGGCGTACGGCAACATGAATATCCACTTCCAGGTAAACCTCAGGTACATATTCTCTTGCTTCCTCCGCCACCTGCTGCCATTCCCCGGCCCTGGGCGAATTAGGTTTGGTCACCACCACCGCGCCCGCCAAAGGGGCCAATTTGGCTACCACCTTTTCCCGTTCCTTATCGCCAAGCATGCCGAGCACCAAAATCAATTTACGGTATTTAAAGATTTCCGTAAGTGCTCCGTAAAGGCTTAGCGCACCGTCGTAGTTATGGGCACCGTCCAGAAGTACCGCCGGCTTTTCCCGCACCACCTCTAGTCGGGCCGGCCAGCGGGCAGCGGCAAGTCCCCGGGCGACAGCTTCCGCAGTAATCCTGTATCCCCGGTCAGCCAGCAGCTCTACAGCTGTTACCGCGGTGACGGCATTTACCACCTGGTGGGCCCCAATAAGATTAATATGCAAATCAGGATAGGTGTTCCGGGGGGTAATCAGACTGAACCGTTCCCCCCGGACAGAACTCTCGATTATCTCAAAAGTAGTATCCCCGCCAACGGTAAAAATAGCGGCTTTTTTCTCTCGCGCCCGCTGCCGGATTACATCCAAAGCAGTGCCTGCAGCGGCAGTAACCACCGGTACACCGTCTTTAATAATACCGGCTTTAACCGCCGCAATTTCTTCCACCGTATTGCCCAGGTAATCCATGTGGTCCATGGCCACATTAGTAATTACTGAAACCAACGGCCAGGCCACGTTGGTAGAATCAATGGCCCCGCCCATCCCTACCTCCAGCACCAGAAAATCCACTTTTTCCTCAAAAAAATATAAAAAAGCCATAGCGGTACTTACTTCAAACTCCGTCGGGTGCTCAAAACCATCTGCCACCATTTGTTCCAGGTGGGGCCGGAGCCGGGTAATCAGGTCACTGGTTTTTTCCGGTGAGATTTCCTCCCCGTTAATCCGGTAGCGCTCCGTATAGGCATGAAGATGAGGCGAAGTAAAGGTGCCGGTACGGTATCCGGCGGCCTGAAGTATCCCGGCCGCCATTGTTGTGGTAGAACCTTTGCCGTTGGTGCCGCCGATATGGATAATGTTGAGTTGACGGTGGGGGTTGTCCAACCGCCGCATTAATTCCGCTATCCTGCCCAGACCAAAATTAAAACCAAATTTGGTCAGATTTTGTAAAAACTCAATCGCCTCTGCATAATTCATATTGTTTCTCCTAACCTTTGAGCGCGGCCAGACGCTCCAAAATAACATCCCGCTTCTCCTGAAACTCCTGCTGTTTAGACTTTTCTTTTGCAATCACAGCCGCCGGAGCTTTTGCCAGGAAGCCGTCATTACCTAGCTTGCCGTTAACCCTGACCAGTTCCTTATCCAGTTCAGCCATTTCCTTATTCAGTCGGGCCAGCTCTTTTTCAATATCCACCAGCCCCTTCACCGGCATAAACAGCTCTATCCCTTTGGTCATAGCAGTAAGGGCTTGCTCCGGTTTCTCCGCCACCTGTGCCTGCAAATCAATTTCCGCAGCCTGGCCAAGGTTATAAAGATACGCCAGGCCAGACTGAAGCGCCCTGAGATTACGGTCTGAATTAGCCGCAATAATTACATCGGCCTTTTTTGCAGGCGGCACATTCATTTCCGCCCGCATATTCCGGATCGCCTTGATAACTTCCATGATTACAGCCATTTCTTCCTCAGCCTCGGTATTAACCAATCCTTCGTCAAACTGCGGCCACTGCTGCAGCATAATAGTTTCACCCTCATGGGGCAGGTGCTGCCAGATTTCCTCAGTGATAAAAGGCATAAAGGGGTGGAGCAGTTTCATGGTATTTGCCAACACATGCCACAAAACATATTGCGCCGTTTGCCGTCTCAGCTCATCCTCTTTACCGTATAGGCTAGGTTTGGCCAGCTCAATATACCAGTCACAAAACTCATTCCAAATAAATTCATAAAGCACCCGGGCAGCTTCGCCAAGGTCATACTTCTCCATAGCAGCAGTTACTTCCCCAGCGGCGCAGTTAAATCGGCTCAATATCCAGCGGTCGGCCAGACTGTAATCCTGCCCGATTCCCTCCGGCTTAAAATCCTGCAGGTTCATCATCACAAACCGGGAGGCATTCCAAATTTTATTGGCAAAGTTCCGGGTGTTATCCAAACGGTCAGCATGGAAACGGATGTCGTTACCCGGCGTGTTACCGGTGATGATGGTAAAGCGCAGGGTATCAGCCCCGTACTTTTCAACCACCTCAATTGGATCAACGCCATTCCCCAGGGACTTGCTCATTTTACGGCCCTGCGCATCAAGAATAAGACCATGGATAAACACATCGTAAAAAGGCGGCTGCTGCATAAATTCCAGACCGGTAAAAATCATCCGGGCCACCCAGAAGAAAATAATATCCCGGCCGGTAACCAATACCGAAGTAGGAAAAAAATGCTCCAGCTCAGGTGTTTTTTCCGGCCAGCCCAGCGTGGAAAAAGGCCACAGCCCGGAGCTGAACCAGGTATCCAGCACATCCGGGTCCTGTTCCAGCTCGCTGCCGCTGCACTTGCTGCAAACTGCAGGCGGCTCTGTGTCACAGATGATTTCGCCACAATCCCGGCAGTACCACACCGGTATGCGGTGACCCCACCATAGTTGGCGGGAAATACACCAGTCACGGATGTTTTCCATCCAGTTGAGGTATACTTTGGTGAAACGCTCAGGCACAAAACGGATGCGGCCGTCTTTGGCTGCCGCAATAGCCGGTTCGGCCAGAGGCTTCATCTTAACAAACCACTGCTTGGAAACCATTGGTTCCACGGTGGTGTTGCAGCGGTAGCACTGCCCGACGGCATGGCTGTGCTCATCGATTTTCACCAGGAAGCCCTGTTCCTTAAGGTCATGGACAATCTGCCGGCGACAGTCATAACGGTCCAAGCCCCGGTATGGCCCGGCTTCATCGTTCATGGTACCATCCTTGTGCATTACATTGACCTGGGGCAGATTATGCCGGCGGCCCACTTCAAAATCGTTGGGGTCATGGGACGGCGTAATTTTAACCACCCCGGTGCCAAACTCCGGGTCAACATATACGTCGGCGATAACCGGAATTTCCCGGTCGATAATTGGCAGCAAGACAGTCTTGCCGACCAGATGTTTATACCGGGCATCATCCGGGTGTACGGCCACGGCCGTATCGCCAAGCATGGTTTCCGGCCGGGTGGTGGCCAGATAAACATACTCATCACTATGCTTTACCGGGTAACGCAGGTGATAAAAATGACCGGCCTGTTCCTCATGCTCCACCTCAATATCAGAGATAGTGGTATGGCATTTGGTACACCAGTTAATGATATAATTGTCCTGATAAATCAAACCCTTCCGGTACAGGTCAACAAACACCTTAAATACGGCTTTGGAACAACCCTCATCCATGGTGAACCGTTCCCGGTCCCAATCACAGGAACTACCCAGCACGCGCAGTTGTTTGGCAATACGGTCGTGATATATTTCCTTCCAGGCCCAAACCCGCTCCAGGAACTTCTCCCGGCCCAGGTCGTTTTTTGAAATACCTTCTTTGGCCAACTGTTCTTCCACCTTGGCCTGAGTGGCAATCCCGGCATGGTCTGTGCCCGGCACCCACAAGGCGTTATACCCCTGCATGCGCCGCCAGCGCGTAAGAATGTCCTGCAGGGTATTATCCATGGCATGTCCCATATGTAATGCGCCGGTTACATTAGGCGGCGGCATGACGATGGTAAAAGGCTTTTTATCTTTTGCCACTTCCGCGTGAAAGCATTTGTTATCTTCCCAGAATTTATACCACTTGTTTTCCACGTCAGCAGGGTTGTAAACAGTGGGGATGTTGCGTTCTACTGTCACTGGCTTGAGTCCTCCTTTTTATATGTGTTCTACTTAGCACTTGGTCAACGGTTTTAGATACCACCTTATCGCGTATTTAACCATTCATCCCCCACTTTGGAGGTGGGGGTCTTCTGCCGGGCAAGGATAAAAAACTCCCGTCCCCGTAAGGACGGAAGTGTATTCCGCGGTACCACCTTAACTTCCGGAAATCCCCTTAGTAGCCCTGGCATCCCTGGTTCCCTGGTTCCGGTCACTACAGCGAGACAGCGGCGGGCGGGATACTCCGGCTCTCTACGCTGTAACGGGCCATA
>CAZWUW010000089.1:0-10900 GCA_964636895.1 uncultured Eubacteriales bacterium | reverse complement strand
CGGCCCTGCCGGCTCCTCAACGTACTTCCAGTACGCCTCGTTACCGTCACGCCCGACTTCCTTGCCATGCTTGCCGATAAATAACCTCGTTTTGCCTTCCGCTTTTCTGCGGTCGGCACCGGCCGCTCTCGCAACCCGGAATCTCATCTTAACATCTCCGCATCGGATTTGCAAGATGTATTTTTTGGTAACCCGACCGGCTTTCTTCCGTGCCGACCGACATTGACTAATATAGCATATGTAGAAGTATCTTGTCAACAATTTTCGGCAAAAAATTTCATTGTGGAAATTCATTATATTATAAGGTTATTATTAACGAGCCTACCGACAAAACAGGCATCACCAAAACATCCTGAATAAATCCGGACCCTCCCTAAATACAGAAGGGTCCGCTGTGCGCTGTCTTAATTAAACTATTTCTTTTTCTTTTCAATGGCAATAGCGCAGTCCGGGCAAACAGCCTGGCAGATACCACAGGCAGTACACTTTTCCATATCTGCTGCTACGGTAGGTGTGCCGTAAATACCAAGGTTAAGGGACCAACCGACACATTTCTGAGGGCATTTTTCTATACAAAGACCACATCCTTTGCATAATCCCGCAAAAACGGTAAACTTGCCTTTTTCGCCTTCCAAAGCATAAATCTTATACGCAACGCTCACAGTTCTACCTCCCCTTATTGCGCCTTCTCTACCAGTTCTATTCCGCGCTCAATCGCTTTGAAGTTCAATTCACGCAGCTTTGGATCCTGTTCAAACTTGTAGCCCAGCTTTTTCTCAATAGCTTTTTTAGCCTGCTCAATAGTTATCACACCAGTAGCTTTAATAACTGCACCCATAATTACAATATTAAATACCCGGGGATGCAATTCGTTATTAGATACTTCGATCGCCGGAATACTAAGAACTCTCCCGGCGTTTTTGGGCAGGGAATTCTCCACTCCTTCAATTGAAGTGTCGTAAACAAAAGTGGTTTTACTGTCGACGTATTGTTTAGTCCGCAGAACCGCCCGGTCACTTAAAGCCACTACGATATCGGCAGTCTGAAATTTCGGAGAATCAATGGGCCCGTCCCCAATTTGTAAAAACGCTACCGAAACACCGCCCCGCTGTTCAACGCCGAAATTGGGGATATACAATGCCTCACGGCCTTCTTCATTCGCAGCTTCAGCAATAATCTCAGCCACAGATTGCACGCCTTGACCACCTTCACCGGCCAACGCTATCTTTACAGCCTTTGCCATGATTACCCCTCCTCCTTCGGACTCGGAACCTTAAGCTCTCCAACTTTGAAATGCTTCGGCATCTCCTGTTCAACAAAAGCCCAGGTTTCTTTGGCATTAGTCCGCCAGTTAGTGGGGCATGTTGCTAACGCCTCAACAAAAGAAAAACCGTTACCGGCCATTTGATTAGCCAGCGCCTTTTTTAGATAACCCTTCAGTTGTTTAAGATTAGCAATAGTACCCCGGGCCACATAAGCCCCTTCCGAAACAATGGCAGCGACCATCTCAGGCCCCTGAGTCGGGTGCCCTGTATCTAAAACATCCCGGCCATATGGGGAAGTTTCAGTCTTCATACCGGGTAATGTTGTGGGTGCCATTTGGCCCCCAGTCATAGCATAATTACAGTTATTCACCAAGATGACAGTGATACGCTCATTACGAGCCGCAGCATTTACCAAATGTTGCGAACCAATAGCATAGCCGCCACCATCACCCATGTACGCAATACATATTGTATCCGGATTGGCCCGTTTCACACCGGTGACCACCGGAGTAGTCCGACCGTGGTGGGTCTGTACAGAGTCTACATTGAAGAAATCCCATGATAGTAACGAGCATCCAATATCAGCGCCATAAACTATTTTATCCTGAATACCTAATTCATCGATGGCTTCGCCCAGCGCTTTCAACACCAGCCCATGCCCACAGCCGGGACAGAACTTGTGCGGCTTGGATTCACGCCGCCATGATTTTGGCATTTGTGGTTCCATTGTCATTTTATTACCCTCCTTCCCCTATTAAGCCATACTTTTTACTTTGGCTACCACTTCTTCCGCGGAGATACCGACACCCGGTTTAAACAGATAGTCGAGTTTAACAGTGGAGCCGTATATGACGTCTTTAATTAACCTGGCCAACTGGCCAACAGCAGATTCCACGATTAAGACGGTTTTTACATTCTTCATCGCGGCCTTTATCTGTTCGGCCGGGAAAGGACGCAGGGTGATGGGCCGGAACAGCCCTGCTTTTATGCCTTCCGAGCGGAGTTCATCGACAGCGCCACGCAAGGCACGGGTAACAACACCATGACCGACAAGCAAGATCTCGGCATCTTCGACATTAGAATGCTCATATTCTACTACTTCCGGAGCCATCTTCTCATATTCCGCCAAATAATTGGTAACTACGCTATATAGCTCCTCCTCGGTATTATAAGTATTCCGAAGATGCACCGGCGTTTTTTCACCATTAACGGCAGCTTTACCTAAGGTGACTTCAGGTTCGACAAGCTTAAGACCCTTTTCCTCCGGGTCATAAATCGTTAAAGACTCCCGCATTTTAGCCTGGTAACCGTCACCCAGCACAAAGGTAGGGAAACGATATTTCCACGCCGAATTAAATGCCTTAATGGTATAATCAAATAATTCCTGATGATTTGATGTAGAGTAGACTCTGCGAAATCCTTCACCATTACCGCCGTATATAGTCATTGTCACTTCCTGCTGAGAATAAATAACAGTGGCAGTAGAAGGGCCGCCCCGCTGCTGAATAACAACAACGGTGGGTATACGCATCATTTCAGCCATCGACATGGGTTCCTGCATTAACGTGTTGCCTGGTCCTGCCGTAGCGGTAAAGGCCTTTCTACCGGCCATAACGCCTCCAAGAGTAGTAAACCCGGCAGATAATTCATCTTCCGTCTGCAGAAATCTTTTGTTGAATTTGGGTGCTAATCGGGTCCAGTAGTGCATGATTTCGTTCTGTGGAGTAATTGGGTAACCATACATGATGTCCACCTTGGCAGCCAGTGCCGCCCAGGCTACAACCTCATTACCGGTCATAAAAACCCTTTTCTCCCCCTGAATAGGCTTATCAGCCATTAATCTCAACACCTCCCATAATATTCAAGCTTTTATATAATGGGTGAGTTTTTCTCACCTCATATCACCAAAATGTAGCAGTCATGTATCGTTCCAAGAGCCTTACGGGGTTACCGACAATATCCAAGGCACCGAAAGCCTGTGCATGCCTGCGATCAATACAAGTGGCAATGACCGGCAAATTCAATGAACGTGCGGCTGCAGTAACAACCTGGGCACCTTCCTGAACCACTTCAGGCTCTGTTTCGTCTCCCAGGTGCGTATTGTTGAGCAGCCCATCAATACGCCCTAGTGCCCGTACATACTCAATAATATCCTGAACTGATGCTGTCATCGGCCGGGAAATATTAATAACGGCATAAATCCTGAGGTCCTTGCTTTCCCAGGCACCCTCCACCAGGTTCATGGTCTTGGCACCTTCTACCCCGTAGCCAACATCCAAAATTATTTCTCCTTCACGCCGCAACGCCCAGCGCATTTCCGGTTTTATCACACTGCCGGCTTCGCCTAGCCCCAGCGTCTGGTCGGTTTCCCAGGCTAACACATGCAGCCCCATGGCTTCCAGCTTTTTTTTAATCGGGCGCAATGTATAAAAAGGTTCCACCAGATCCAGGTCCACTAGAGTGACAGCATGTCCATCCCTTAACAGGTCGATGGCCCGGTTAACAGCAACCTCACTCTTGCCGCTGGCATATTCGCCAACATAGGCTTCAATAATTTGTTTGGTAATACTCAATTCACCCCCACGTCGGCTTTGCTGATAGTATTTGTAAATAAACCAATTTTATCAAAAAAATATAAGCTTGTCTTAAAGCGCGGTACAATAGTTCAGTTAAGAACATCCCGCCTCCAGCTGCTTATGACTTTTAGTATACTAAATTGAATATTGCTAGTCAAGGTAAAATCCGGGTAAAAGTCACAGAATAATGTATACTTTTCACTACTTGACTAGAATAAGTTGTAAAACAATTAACAGCACAACACCGGGAACACCCAAAAAACCTGCCGTTAAAGCCGTAATTGGGTTAATCGGAATATGGAGGCCGATAAAACCACCAAAAACATTTAATACCCATAAAAAAATGCCGCCGACGACTCCATTAATTATTAGTTTGGCAATGTACCTGAGCGGGACTACCATTACCCGGCCAACCAGATACAGCAATAGTACCCCTACTCCGAAAGCCACTAAAATATTCAGTTCCATGCCTTCACCTCCGTTTTTTGGATAACAAAACGTTGTATCTTTACGATACAACGTATAACTGCTCAGCCGTGATGTTCTGCTCCCGGGCTTCTTTCAGCAGATGCATATATTTCTTTTCTGCCGCATTTATTTGATACACCCCATAATCAATTAAATCATTTGCCGTGTAGTAATTAAAATTATGCTGAGCCAACTGCCACTCCCGGCGCGCTTTATCAACATCCAGCAAGTAGTTTGCCCGGACCTCCTCGGGCGTTGGAGCCAGTTCTTTTTCCTTAATCAGGCTTAAGAAAAACCGAGCAAAATTTATGAAAATTCTTTTCATCATAAATAACCCCCTCACATCAATATATATGAGGGGATGTACAAGTTATGACCATAATTTTATTTTTTTTGCTGTTTTTGAAACTTAACAAAATGGTCAAAAATCGTTTGATAAATTTTATCGATTAATTCCGGGCTGACGCCCTTCTTTTCGGCAGCTGACTTTACCCGCCGCAATACCTGCTCTTCCCTGTCCGGGTCCCGGATATCCGGTTGTCCGCTTTTCAATTCGCCAATAACCCTCACCAATGCAGTTCTCTTGGCCAATAGTTCAACTATTTGCCGGTCAATGATGTCAATATCTTGCCGCGCCCGCCCCAGTGACATTTGAGGCGGAAGGATACCTGCCTCCTGTACCGCCACTGCATCCACAGGATAGGACCCCAGCAGTTTATATTTAGCAGCCTGATTTCGTACTGCTTCCAAACATTCACGTACCGAGGGCTCTTCCCGGTGTCCGGCCAAATCCACAAAAAACACGTAATCACCCAGATTTCTTTTGGCTGGACGGGATTCAATGCGGGTCAAGTTAACATTTCGCAAAGCAAATTCCTTCAGAATTTCATAAAGCCCTCCCGGCCGGTCAGTGATTGTAAACAGAATGGAAGTCTTGTGTGCCGCCCCCGAAGTAGTCAAACCATCTTCCCTACCGATAATTATAAACCTGGTACGGTTTTCCCGGCAATCCTGCAAATTAGAAGCTATCACTGCAAGTCCATGCATTTCTGCGGCCCGGGCATTGCCTACAGCAGCCCATGTTTCCTGCGCTTCAGCCACTGCCAAGACAGCTTCCGCCGTACTGGACATTGCCCGCGTTTCCACTCCGGGCAGACTTTTTTCAATAGACTGCCGGCATTGCGCCAGTGCCTGCGGGTGGGATAGCACCAGGGCAACCCGGTAAACTGCCGTCCCTGCCCGGGCTATCAGGTGATGCACCACAGGCATAATAACTTCACCTTTGATTTTTAAATCACATTCTCCGGCTAAAAGGTCAAGTGTAAGGTTGACCGAACCTTCTGTGGAATTTTCAAAAGGAACCAGCCCCAAATCAAGATGGCCGTCCTTTACTCCCTGAAACACAGCATTAATGGAAGCACAGGCTACCCGTTCACTGCAGTCGGCACCTGTATACTTTAGGAGCGCCTCCTCAGTAAATGTCCCGGCCGGCCCCAGATACCCGATTATTCTATGCATCTGCCTGCCCTCCCATCTCTCTTCCTACAGCTTTGGCTACAACACGCAATTCTTGTACAAGCGTGGCAAAACTCTTCGGCGTGAGGGACTGATTCCCGTCACAAAGGGCTTTGGCCGGTTCCGGGTGCACTTCGATCAACAGTCCGTCCGCGCCTACCGCCACCGCTCCCTTCGCCAGCGGCGCGACCAATCGCCAGTCACCGGTGGCATGGCTGGGGTCGACAATCACCGGCAAATGACTTAAACGCTTAATCAGAGGTACGGCACTCAAGTCCAACGTGTTACGAGTGTAGGTTTCAAAAGTACGAATCCCCCGCTCACACAAAATAATGTTATAATTGCCTTCCGACATTATGTATTCCGCTGCCATCAGCCATTCTTCCACCGTAGCCGAAAGACCGCGTTTCAACAATACCGGTTTGCCGCTTTTACCCGCCTTACGCAGCAATATGAAGTTTTGCATATTCCGGGCCCCGATTTGAATAATGTCCACATATTGGCAAGCCCGCTCAAGGCTTTCCGTGTCTATAACCTCGGTAATAGTCAGCAGTCCGGTGTCGGAAGCGGCCGCGGCCAGTATCTTCAGCCCCTCTTCTTCCATGCCCTGAAAACTGTAAGGCGATGTCCTGGGCTTATAGGCACCCCCGCGAATAACGTGCGCACCGGCGGACTTTACGATTCTTGCTGTTTCTATTAATTGTTCCTTATTCTCGATGGCGCAGGGACCGGCCATAATCGTAACAGCAGGCCCGCCAATAGTAAAGTCCTTAATCTTAATAATAGTGTCTTCATTTTTGGCTTCCCTACTCACCATTTTAAAAGGCTGCATAATCGGCACAATTTTTTCAACCCCCGGCATCAATTCCAGACCGGATGCATCAATTGCTTTTTTGTCACCGATGGCACCAATTACAATACGCTCTACCCCCCGAATCAAATGAGTCTTAAAACCCAGTTGTTCCAGCCTCTTTTTTACATCCTTAATTTGTTTTTCGGTTACCCGCAAATCCATAACCACAACCATAATAAACAACCTCTTTCCTTAGCAAAATAAAAAACTCCCGTCCCAAAAGGGACGAGAGTAATGCTAACTAACTCCCGCGGTACCACCCGCATTGACCTGTAAAAAGGTCCGCTCATCTTAAGGTACGGGCTTTTACACCGATACCCCCTTCCTTTTAACGGGGAAGATCCGGCACAGTCTACTTTGGCTGCTCGCCTTTCAACCTGCAGCTCAGGAGGGAACTTCAACACGGTCAAGTTTTGAAGGGCTTTCAGTCGGTGACCCCTCTCCCTGAAAAAACCTGTTCCAGTTTACTTTCCTCCGTCTCAGCTTTTAATAAAAATATAATATTAAATGTAATTGTAGCATAGTATTCGACTGGTGTAAAGATAGAATCAAATTTCCCGCCGGCCTTCAAAGGCTTTGGCCAAGGTAACCTCATCAGCATACTCCAGGTCACCGCCCACCGGCAAGCCATGAGCAATGCGGGTAACTTTGACCCCCAGTGGTTTAATCAGCCTGGCCAGATACATAGCAGTAGCTTCCCCTTCAATATTAGGATTGGTGGCAACTATCAGCTCTTTTACTTCCCCCGGCTGCAAGCGCGGTAATAATTCTTTGATCCGCAAGTCCTCCGGCCCCACCCCATCCATCGGCGAAATGGCGCCCTGTAAAACATGGTACAACCCTTTAAAATCCCTGGTTTTTTCTATAGCCACAACATCCCTTGGTTCTTCCACTACACAAATAATGGACCGGTCACGCCGTTCACCGCTGCAAATATGACAAGGATCAACATCAGTTAGGTTACTGCAAACCGAGCAGTACCTGATTTTATCCTTGGCCTCCACAATTGCCCGGGCCAGGTTTCGGGCCGTACCGGTATCAGTGTTTAGTATGTAAAAAGCCAACCGCTGGGCGGTTTTTGGGCCTATGCCCGGTAATTTAGCCAGTTCCTCAATCAATTTGGCTACCGGTTCGGCATAATATAGCACTTGCTGTTCACCTGCCTAAAAAAGACCGGGAATGTTTATACCGCCGGTAATTTTTTTCATTTCACCGGCCACCATATCCTGAGCCGCGCGCAGTGCTTCATTCACAGCCGCAAGCACCATGTCCTGCAGCATTTCCACATCTTCCGGGTCTACGGCTTCCGGCTTTATTTCTATAGAAACCAGTTCCTGTTTGCCATTGGCTACAACTTTTACAACGCCGCCGCCGGCAGATGCCTCCACTGTTTTGGCAGCTACTTCCTCCTGCATTTTAGCCATATCGGCCTGCATTTTTTGCATCTGTTTCATCATTTTGCCCATATTGCCCATATTACCCAACATAATTATCAGATCCTCCCTCTTTTAATCCTTTATTTCAATAACCTCTCCCCCAAAAAGCTCTCTGGCCCCCTGAACCAATAGGTCTTGTTCGGGTAAGGTTGGCGCCGCTTTTTTTCCGGGATTCCCCGAGGATTTTATGAACTTACACGTTAATTTCAAAGTACTGCCGGTAACTTCCAATAAAATGCTTTCGATTGCCTGCCGGTTTTCCGGCTGTTCTATTTTATCTTTATGAAATACGTATTGTTCTGGAAAACCAAGGCTTAACACATCTCCGTCAAAGGCAATTATTTTAGCTTCCATTAAAAAAGCGTGACAGGATATTTTCACTTTTTTTATTTTTTCCAACACCTGCGGCCAGATTTTTTCCACCTGTGCCAAATCAATATCGGCCGACGGCTGAGCGGTATTTTTTTTCACTACGGCAGCCGGTGCTGCTACAGACGCATCCGCTGCCTTTGCCGGTACATCCGCTGCCTTTGCTGCTGCTAGTGCTCCTGCCGCAGCAACCCGCTTACCTATACTGCCCGTCTTTGACTTTTCCAATACACCGCCTGCCAGTTGCTGCTCTAGGAGTGTAAGGCGGTCTGCCAACTCGGCGACAGAGCCTTCGTCCGTTATAATCTGAGCATGCCTGATAACTGCCAGTTCAAGTAATAGCCGCGGTTGCGCACTCCACTTCATTTCTTTTTCGGCTGCTGACAATTGTTCAATCGTCTGAATAATCTTGCTCCGGCCAAAAAGGACTGCCTGCTCCCGCATTTCATGCAGTATCTGTTCACCCACCGGCACCAGTTCCCCGGCTTCCCGGCAAACATCGACCAACAATAGATTTCGACAATGCTCGATTAAATCTTTGGTAAACTGGCGTACATCTTTACCCTGCCGCACCAATTCATGCACCAACAGCAACCCGGCGGTGATATCCCGCCCCGCCAGGCAATCGGCCATGCGGAACAAAAACTCCCGGTTCACCGTACCCAGGACAGCATTTGCTTCATCCATAGTAACTTGAGTGCCGCCAAAAGCGATACATTGATCGAAAATGCTCAAGGCATCCCGCATCCCGCCTTCTGCGACTTTGGCTATAAGGGTTAGCGTTTCCTCATCAGTCTTAATACTAGCTGTCTCCGCCACCAGAGCCAACCGATCAGCAATCTGCCTGAGCCCTATACGCCGAAAATCAAACCGCTGACACCGGGACAAGATAGTACTAGGAATTTTGTGCGGCTCCGTAGTGGCCAATACAAATACCACATGGGCCGGCGGTTCTTCCAGGGTTTTCAGTAACGCATTAAATGCCTCTGTTGTTAGCATATGCACTTCGTCGATAATATAAATCCGGTATTTGCCCTCCGACGGGGCAAATTTTACTTTTTCCCGCAGGTCACGAATTTCATCAATGCCCCGGTTAGAAGCGGCATCTATTTCCATCACGTCCATGGAGGTCCCATCCATGACCCGCCGGCAGTTTTCACACTCATTACACGGTTCTTCAGCCGGTCCGTGCTGACAGTTAAGGGCTTTGGCCAGCACCTTGGCGGAAGTGGTCTTGCCGGTGCCCCGGGGTCCGCAAAAAAGATAAGCATGGGCAACCCGACCGGCTCTAATAGCGTTTTGTAAAGTCCGGCTAATATGTTCCTGGCCTACTATATCCCGAAATAACTGGGGACGCCATTCTCTATACAACGCCAGATAAGACATAATAAACACCTCAATAAATTCATAAGCAGATATGGATTGATATGCACAATAACCAGTATTTTTAATTCGCTGCTGTACGGAGGAAATCCTTTATCATAATGAAAAAAGCAGCCAGATTCTGCTGACTGCTAAAATTATTTAGGCCGTGCACCTACCGTTGACAATTACCTCCCAAGCGTTACCGACGCAGTTAACTCGAATCAGGCACCCCTGCGGCACACGCGCGGGCTCGCTTACCGTTGCTTCCTTCCGGACCTGGCGGGGTTCACAAGTGCACGTTGCGTAGGACCCAATCGTCAGCGCCACTTACGGCGGTCAGACCTCACAAGATAAGGCCGCAGGCAGGAATTCCACCCCGCTATAGCGGATTGCGGGTACAGGGCACCGCTACCTCCCCGTGTAGCACAGCCAAGATTAATGTTGTATAAAAGTGGCCAGTTGCCTGGCCACTTGTTTAATCATGGCGGAGAGAGAGGGATTCGAACCCTCGAGCCAGGTTGTCCCCGACTACACGATTTCCAGTCGTGCTCCTTCGACCAGCTCGGACACCTCTCCGTGGTCAAATAATTGTAAGTTTTCTATTAAGCCAATAGTTGGTAGTCACGCCAACCAATTTCGCTTAATCATTATACAATTATTTCGGGTCAGATGCAAGGGTTTTTACCTGTTTAAATCCTACTACGGTTAATAAATTAATGGGGCAATTACCATATATCTCTTGCTCGGTTCTACGACAGCTGGGCATAGCGACTATTGCAGACTGTATATAAACAAAATTATTGCCATTGCTGGCAGGAGTACTTCCCCATCGCACATTACCACATATCTTTTTGTGAGTATTTTTAGGCAAATATTCTATTTCGGGCAGGTGTTTTGCGAACTAATGGCGAATACAACCAGTCAAATTGGAAAGGAATGGTTTAGCATGAAAAAGTTTATAAATTGTTTATTACTCATAATGATTGGCCTGCTCCTGCTCAGCCCTGCGGTTCAGGCCGCCGGACCTGCCGTTACCGTGCTGGTGAACGGCAA
>CAZWUW010000088.1:0-11461 GCA_964636895.1 uncultured Eubacteriales bacterium | reverse complement strand
GACGATGGCCTGAGTGACCGGGGTCGTGCCGCTGAGGACCGAGAGGATCATCAGCAGGATGAGGAAAAAATACTGCCGGAAATGGCTGCAGGAGACGGCCTGCAGGTAAAATCATTAAACCCCAAACAGCATTTTACTCAGCCACCGCCGCGTTTTACGGATGCTACGCTGGTGAAAGCCCTGGAGGAACACGGTATTGGACGGCCCAGTACTTATGCACCCATTGTGGAGACCATTCAACGCCGGGGGTATGTGGTCAGGGAGGAAAAACAGTTTTATCCAACAGAACTGGGTGTCATTGTAGTAGCTATGTTAAAAGAGTTTTTCCGGGATGTTATTGATATTCAGTTTACTGCCGGGATGGAAGATAAACTGGATATGGTGGAAGAAGGAGAAATGGATTGGGTAAATGTGCTCAAAGATTTTTACGGTCCTTTTAAAAACACTCTGGAAAGCGCCGAAGCTGAAATCGGTGTGGTTGAGATAGAAGATGAGGTCAGTGAGGAAGTCTGTGAAAAATGCGGCCGCAATCTGGTCATTAAAATGGGCCGGTACGGTAAATTCCTGGCCTGTCCGGGATTTCCGGACTGTCGGTTTACCAAGCCGCTGCTTGAAGAGACCGGTGTTAAATGTCCCCAGTGTAGCGGTATCCTTGTAACCAGGCGCAGCAAAAAAGGCCGGAAGTTTTACGGTTGCAACAATTACCCCGAGTGTGGTTTTGTGACTTGGGACCTGCCGACAGAGAAAAAATGTCCCCAGTGCAATAGTATGATGGTGCAAAAAAACTCGGTTCAGAAGGGGACTTCCCTGCAGTGTACCGGCTCAGACTGTAAATACAGGGAACAGGCAACACCGGAACAAATACAGCTTTAGATTATAAAGGAGCTATAGCATGAATCAGGAAATCACTGTCATTGGGGCAGGCCTGGCTGGTTCCGAAGCCGCCTGGCAAATTGCCGAAGGTGGCGGGAAAGTTAAACTATGTGAAATGCGGCCGGTGAAAAAATCACCGGCCCATCATTCAGGCTTTTTTGCTGAACTGGTTTGTAGCAATTCATTACGGGCAGCTGCTTTGGAAAATGCCGTGGGATTATTAAAAGAAGAGATGCGCCGGTTTAATTCTCTGATAATGCAGTGTGCCGATGCTACCAGAGTTCCGGCAGGCGGGGCCCTGGCAGTTGACCGGGAAAAATTTGCCAGTCTGGTGACAGAACGGATTATGAGTCATCCTAATATAACCGTGATTAATGAGGAAGTTGCCGTTATACCGGCGGGAACGGTAATAATTGCTTCCGGACCGCTTACTTCTGATGCCCTGGGCAGGGAGATCAGTGTATTGACCGGTACGGAGTATTTTTATTTTTATGATGCCGCCGCGCCTATTGTTACATATGAATCTTTGGATCATACCAAGGTTTTCCGGGCCTCCCGGTACGACAAAGGAGATAACGATTATCTTAACTGTCCCATGGACGCCAAAGAATACGAAATATTTTATGAAGCACTGGTAGCAGCGGAGCGGGTACCTCTAAAACCATTTGAAAAGGAGCTCTTTTTTGAAGGGTGTATGCCGGTAGAAGAAATGGCTGCCCGAGGTCCCCAGACCTTGCTTTTTGGACCGTTGAAGCCTGTTGGGCTGACCGACCCCCGGACCGGCCGGTGGCCACATGCCGTAGTACAGCTGCGTCAGGATAATGCGGAAGGAACTCTCTATAATATGGTAGGATTTCAGACCCATTTAAAATGGGACGACCAGCGTCGCGTTTTTGGTCTCATACCTGGTCTGGAGCAGGCGGAATTTGTACGCTATGGTGTGATGCACCGGAATACCTTTATTAATTCGCCTGTCCTGCTGCAACCGACATTGCAGTTAAAAGCACGTCCGGATTTGTTTTTTGCCGGACAAATCACCGGTGTGGAAGGTTATGTAGAATCAGCTGCGGCCGGGTTAGTAGCCGGTATTAATGCCGTACGGTTAGTACAGGGCCTTAATCCGGTGGAGTTTCCACCGGAAACCGCGCATGGGGCACTGTGCAGGTATATTACCACTGCCACTGCCAAATCTTTTCAACCCATGAATATCAACTTTGGTTTATTACCGCCGCTGGACGAAAAAATTAGGGATAAAAAGGCTAAAAACCGGAAAATTGCCGAACGGGCGCTTACAGCAATAGAAAAAATACGGGTAGACTTAAATTTATTAACTTGAAGCTCCCCGTTGGAGGAAGACTATGTATATTTACCTGGATGAGTTTTTAATTTTTCTCAGGGTGGAGAAGAATGCCTCCGGACGTACAGTTGAGAGCTATCAGCGCGACATCTGGCAATTCATTGATTTTCTCAGTAAAGAAATGAAAGTGCCCGGCGAGCAGGTAGATCCCACTGGTATTGATGAACTGTTGGCCAGGAAATATTTAAGACACCTGCATGTACGCAGTTTGGCCCGCACATCTATCGCCCGGAAACTTGCAGCCATGCGCACTTTTTTTCGTTTTTTGTGCCGGGAAGAAATAATATCAATCAATCCCATGATGCAGGTAAATGTACCAAAATTAGAAAAAAAGCTGCCTCAATTTCTTTATCAGGATGCCCTCCGTCATCTGGTAGAGGCCCCTGACCCGGTTACACTTGCCGGCCAAAGGGACCGGGCGATTTTGGAAACCTTATATGCTGCAGGTATTAGGGTAAGTGAATTAGTCGGCCTAAATATCGGTGATGTAGACGCAGGTATCGGATATATCCGTGTAATGGGCAAAGGGGCCAGAGAGCGGGTAGTGCCTATTGGTTCATATGCTATTAAAGCTATTAGTTTATATTGGGAAGACGGACGAAACCGTTTGATAGCCAAGGCAGGGGAAACTAATTTAGACAATAAAGCATTATTTATTAATAAATACGGACAGCGTTTGTCTGCCCGGAGCATCCGCAATATTATAAACAAATATGTGGATGCCGTGAGTATTACTCAAAAGGTCAGCCCCCATACCATCCGGCATTCATTTGCCACTCATTTGCTGGATGCCGGTGCAGACCTGAGGTCGGTACAGGAATTACTAGGTCATGTAAATATGTCTACTACTCAGATCTATACGCATGTAACCAAGGAACATCTGAAGTCAGTTTATGAGAAGGCGCACCCGCGAGCATAGGAGGTAAAAATTATGTTTCACGCCACAACGATAGTAGCTGTCCGCAAAGCCGGCAAAGTTGCGGTAGCCGGAGACGGCCAGGTAACTTTTGGCGGCAACATGGTGTTAAAGCACCAGGCCAAAAAAGTGCGCCGGCTGTTCAATGGCAAGGTTATTGCCGGATTTGCCGGTTCTGTTGCCGATGCTTTTACGCTGTTTGAAAAATTTGAAGCCAAATTGGAGGAATACCGGGGTAATTTGCAGCGGGCTGCCGTGGAATTAGCCAAGGAATGGCGGCTGGACCGGGTGCTCAGGCGGCTGGAAGCCTTGTTAATTGTAGCTGATGCTGAACACTTGCTGATTATTTCCGGCAACGGGGAAGTGATAGAACCGGATGACGACGTAACAGCTATTGGTTCCGGGGGTGCATACGCGCTTGCTGCCGCCCGGGCGCTTAATAATTTTACCGGCCTCGATGCCCGGGAAATTGCCCAGGAATCTCTTAAAATTGCGGCATCTATTTGTGTGTATACCAATAATAATATAACAGTGGAAGAATTATAGGAGGGTTGGCAATGCAGGACCTGACACCCAGGCAAATAGTAGCCGAACTTGACAAATATATTGTTGGCCAACACAAGGCAAAAAAATCAGTGGCTGTATCTTTGCGCAACAGGTATCGCCGGAGGCAATTGCCGCCCGAAATACAGAATGAGATTGTGCCCAAAAACATAATTATGATTGGCCCCACCGGTGTAGGGAAAACTGAGATTGCCCGGCGTCTGGCCCGGCTGGTCAATGCTCCCTTTGTAAAAGTTGAGGCCACCAAGTTTACCGAAGTAGGTTATGTCGGACGGGACGTAGAATCCATGATCCGGGACCTGGTGGAAACGGCCATTAGAATTGTAAAAAGCGAAAAAATGACTGAAGTGCAGGAAAAAGCTGAAGAACTGGCAAAAGAAAAAATTATTGAACTCTTAGTGCCGCTGCCGGAAAAAGAAACCGGTTTGCGAAATCCATTTGAAGCATTGTTTGGTGGTGGGCAGCAACCAGCCCAAGCGGGCGATGATGAGAATAATCAGCATATAAAACAGGCGCAGAATGAACGTTCACGGTTGAAAGCATTGCTTGAAGAGGGAAAATTGGAAGAACAATATCTGGAAATAGAAATTGAGGATAACGCTCCACCCATGGTAGAGGTTTTTTCCGGTTCCGGAGTGGAAGAAATGGGGATAAATCTTCAGGACATGCTTGGCGGTATATTTCCAAAAAAGAAAAAACGCCGAAAACTAACGATCGCTGATGCCAGAAAAATTATGGTGCAACAGGAAGCCCAAAAACTTATTGATATGGACGATGTTGTGGCTGAAGCCATCAGGCGGGCGGAACAGTCCGGCATTATTTTTCTGGACGAGATTGATAAAATTGCCGGCAAAGAAGGCGGTGGTGGGCCTGACGTATCCCGCGGTGGGGTGCAGCGGGACATCCTGCCCATTGTCGAGGGTTCCACTGTAATGACTAAATACGGGGCGGTGCAGACAGATTATATCCTGTTTATAGCCGCCGGCGCGTTTCACATCGCCAAACCTTCAGACCTGATTCCGGAGTTACAGGGTAGGTTTCCTATCAGAGTGGAACTGGAAAGTCTCACTCAGGAAGACTTTAAACAAATTCTAACAGAACCACAAAATGCTATAATAAAACAATATACGGCACTGCTCGAAACCGAAGGAGTACAATTAAAATTTACAGAAAATTCTCTTGATGAAATTGCAAAAATCGCTTATACTGTTAATGAACAGACAGAAAACATCGGGGCTCGACGTCTTCATACAATTTTAGAGAAATTATTAGAGGATATTGCCTATACCGCCCCTGATATAGATGAGAAAAACATTGTTATCAACCGCGAGGTAGTACAGGCTAAGCTAAGTGAAATTATGCATAATCAGGATCTTAGCAGGTATATTTTATGACCAGCATGATCAAGGGGGAACTGTATGACGAAGTCGAATTTGCTTGAAAAAGCCAGAGCTATCAATAAATTATTACAAAAAGCGGCCGGGCACCCGGTGGATTTTCAGGAGATGGCTGATACATTAACTGACAGTATTGGAGCTAATACTTACATTATTGGCCGGCGGGGCAAAATTCTCGGTTATTCTTTTGTGGACAAGTTTATCTGTCAAGTAATGAAAGAGATGATCGATAACTCCGAACGTTTTCCGGAGTCATACAATGAATCTCTTTTACGGATTATTGAGACCAGGTCGAATTTTAATCATAAATCCAATGCCTGCGTTTTTACAACAGACGAGGAATGTACCTTTCAGGCCAAAAACATGACCGTGGTGCCGATTCTTGGCGGCGGTGAGCGATTGGGAACGCTGGTATTGGCTAAGTTCACCGATAATTTTACTGACGAAGATATTGTATTGGCCGAATATGGAGCAACAGTTGTAGGCATGGAAATTCTGCGAATTAAGGCTGAACGGGTGGAGGAAGAAGCCCGAAAAAAAGCAGCCGTCCAGATTGCCTTGGGAACTCTTTCGTATTCCGAGTTAGAAGCTATTGAGCATATTTTTGAGGAACTGGAAGGGGACGAGGGACTTCTGGTAGCCAGTAAAATCGCTGACCGGGTGGGTATTACCCGCTCCGTGATAGTCAATGCTTTGCGGAAATTTGAAAGCGCAGGTGTTATTGAGTCCAAATCCCTGGGGATGAAGGGAACATATATCAGGATTCTAAATGAACGATTATTGGATGAATTACAGAAGTTAAAACATTAGTAAAAATGGGCTGTAGATAAAAATCTACGGCCCTATTTTTTTTAGGTTAAATAGATTTATTGGCCCAATATTTTCTAGGAAATTTAGCACTAAAAAAAGGATTTTGGCAAAGAATGGCGAAATATATGCGGCAGGATAAAATAATATACTATATTGTATTTTTTTTGGAGAAAAAATACAAAATTTACGAGATATGGTAGGAATTTAAAAATATATGACGAAATATAGCAACATAAATACAAAGTTTTCCTGCTAATGACAATTTTTACAAGTAACACCAAACTTTGAAAAAGGCAACTTTGTCGAAAGACAAAGACGCAAAACTACGGACCTAAAGCATGAGTTGCTATGGTTGCCGGGTTGCCGAAGAGAGGTTGTATTACTATGACCAAACTGCGGTGACCGCAGTTTGGATTTTTTTGTTAAGGGGGAATATTGGATGCTTGAAAGGTTGCTTGTTTCCAATACGGCTAAACTTATGACCAAAGCCTTGGATGCGGCTGCGTTGCGGAATAGCGTTATTGCCAAT
This sequence comes from uncultured Eubacteriales bacterium, assembly GCA_964636895.1. Taxonomy (GTDB): domain Bacteria; phylum Bacillota; class Thermincolia; order Thermincolales; family CAZWUW01; genus CAZWUW01. The sequence continues at coordinate 5,015 of CAZWUW010000088.1, read as the reverse complement.
AATCTGGCCAATGTGGATACGCCCCGGTTTAAGAGGTCAGCGGTAAACTTTGAAGATGAATTGGCTAAGGCATTAAACGGTAGCGGAGGCATAACAGGTATCCGGACCCATGCCCGGCATATCCCTATCGGTCCGCGGTCGGCAACGGAAGTATCGCCCCGGGTAGAGGTGCAAAATGATGTATCCATGCGGAATGACGGCAATAATGTGGACATTGACCGGGAAATGGCCGCGCTGGCCAAAAATACAATTTTGTACAATGCTTTGGTGCAGCAGGTAAGCGGTGAATTCCAAAAGCTTAAATCGGTTATCAGTGGCAGATAAATAACCCCTAGCAGGTTTTAAGAAGGAGGAGAAAAAAATGGGGCTTTTTCAAACCTTTGACACCAGCGCCTCGGGTTTAACTGCCCAACGGCTGCGGATGGAGGTCATATCCAATAATCTTGCTAATGTTAATACCACCCGTACTGTAGCAGGCGATCCTAATAGCGGCCCGTACAAAAGAAAAGTGGCGGTTTTTGAAGTGAGAGAGCCGGAGCGGAAATTTTCCGAGATTCTTGGCGATAAGGTGAGTCAGCAGCATGTTGGACGAGGAGTACGGGTTACCAGAATTGCCGAAACGATGGAACCGGTAAAAATGGTGTATAACCCTGGACATCCTGATGCTGACGCCAAGGGATATGTGCATATGCCTAATGTAAATGTGGTTACGGAAATGGTAGACATGATATCGGCGACCAGAGCCTATGAGGCTAATGTAGCGGCTTTGCGTTCCACTAAGGATATGCTGTTGAAGGCTTTGGAAATTGGTCGTTAGGAGGATGTTAGATGAAGATATTAAATACTCAAGTCAATATGAATCCCCTTGCTTTGAATATTCAGGAGGCTGCGGGAGTACAGAAGTCTGATGGAGAGCAGCTTTCTTTTGGGCAGTTTTTTCAGGATGCTTTGCGGGAAGTAAATAATTTGCAAATGCAATCTCAGGAGATGAAAAAACAGTTGCTTACAGGTAATGTTGAGGATATCCATCAGGTTCTGATTGCCGGGGAAAAAGCAGGTGTAGCATTGCAATTAACAGTGCAAGTGCGTAACAAGGTGATTGAGGCTTATCAAGAAATTATGCGTATGCAGGTTTAAAATATAGTTTACTTTACTGCTCCAATAGTGGGATGAGGTGACTTGTACCTTTATGAGAGAATATCTGTTGCAACTGAAAACGCAAGGCGTTGAATTGTGGCAAAGAATGAACAAAGTGCAAAAAATAATTATCTCTGTTTCCGCTATACTGCTCATAGTTACGCTGTTTTTATTGACCCGGTACGCCAGTCAGCCGGATTACGGTGTACTGTTTACCATTAAGGATGAACAGAGCGCGAATCAGGCTATTGAAAAGTTAAAAGAAAAGAAAATTCCTTATAGAGTTGAAATGACTGGTGACGGGACCACTATCCTTATCCCCGGCAAAGATATACCGGAAACCCGGTTGGCGTTGGCGGGTGAAAATATTCCTACCGGTGGGGTAGTCGGTTTCGAGGAATTTAACAAAACCCAGTTCGGGGAGACAGACACTGACCGCCGGGCCAGGTATCTACGTGCTCTACAGGGGGAACTTACCCGTACCATCGAGCGTTTTTCGGAAGTAGATAAAGCCCGCGTTCATATTGTGTTACCCGAACCTTCTCTTTTTATGGATGAACAAAAAAATGCCACAGCTGCGATCATGCTAAAGCTGAAGCCTTATAAGTCCCTAGAAGTCAGCCAGATTCAGGGAGTTGTCAGACTGGTGGCGAACAGTGTGGAGGGTTTGAAACCGGAGAATGTCACAGTTGTTGATGATACCGGTAATGTGATCAGCGAAAATCTGGACCTGGACAAAGACGGCGCTAATCGCAGATTGACCGCTTCCCAAATGGAACTACAGGAACAGTTCCAAAAGAAATTACAGAATTCCATTCAGACGATGCTGGAAAAGGTTGTCGGTATCGGCAAGGCTGTAGTAAGGGTGCAGGCGGAGCTTGATTTTGACAAAATTCAGGAACATAAAAAGGAAGTTAAAGAACCGGTTACTATTAGCAGACAAACGGAAAGTGAGAGCACCAGCAGTACATCTTTAACTCCGGGCCTGGTACCGGGTATCGATAGCAATACTAATACTCCGCCGGGATATGTGTCTCCGGACGGCACCGGCAGTTCAGAATCGGCTCGTAAAAACGTGATTGAAAATTTTGAACCGACAGTAACGGAGATTACTACGGAAGAGGCCCCCGGACAGTTGAAAAAAATGTCTGTGGCTGTGGTAATTGATAAAGAACTTACTGCCAAACAGCGTGAGCAAATCACGGATATTGTCATAGGGGCTGCCGGTTATGACAAAGAACGGGGCGATCAGATTTCCGTATCTGGCATGCCCTTTAATACGGAGTATCAGGACGAACTGAATGCAGCCATAGCTAAAGCTGAAAGACAAAAAATGCTGCTGATTTACGGCGGTTTGGCTGCCGTCGCGGCTTTGGTTTTGGGTGCAGTAGCAGTTAATATTATCCGCAAGCGCAGACAACGGGCGCTAGAAGAGGCTGCCTTATTAAAAGAAGTTGCCGCTGAACAGGGCGAGCCTGTCCCGGTAATGGATTTCATAAATGAATTTGCAGAGTATAAGGAGAGTAAGAAAAAGGAAGAGGAGCAAATATCTCCGGAGGAAATGGAAAGGCTTAGGATTCTTGATGAAGTGGAACGGGTCGCCAACGAAAATCCGGCTGATGTGGCAAATCTGTTAAAAACATGGTTAGTTGAAGAATAAGAGGTGAAATTTGGATGTCCAAGGGTTTAACTGGAAAACAGAAAGCCGCAATTCTCATGATATCACTCGGCCCGGAAAAGTCTGCCCAGATTTTCAAGCACTTGCGGGAAGAAGAGATAGAGCAATTGACCTTGGAGATTGCCAATATCAGAAAAGTTTCGAGTGAGCAAAAAGAAGAAGTCATTAACGAGTTTTATAATTTGTTAGTGGCAAAGGAATATATATCCTCAGGTGGTATCGAGTATGCTAAGCAGGTGCTGGAAAAAGCGCTGGGAGCTCAGAAAACTATAGAAATTATTGGCCGCCTGACGGCTACCTTGCAGGTGAAACCTTTTGATTTTGTTAGAAAGACCGATCCGGCCCAGTTGTTAAATTTTATTCAGTCTGAACATCCCCAGACAATTGCCTTGATTATAGCTTATTTGGAGGCGGAACAGTCGGCGGCTATTTTATCTGCCTTACCGCCCGAGCGCCAGGCCGATGTTGCCCGCCGGATAGCCATTATGGACCGGACTTCGCCTGATGTGATTAGAGAAGTGGAACGGTTGTTGGAACGTAAATTATCTTCAGTAGTTTCTGAGGACTTTACTAGCGCCGGCGGTGTGCAGTCTGTGGTGGAAATTTTGAATAAGGTGGACCGGACCACAGAAAAAACAATTATGGAAAGTATGGAAGTTCAGGATCCGGAGTTAGCGGAAGAAATTAAGAAACGGATGTTTGTCTTTGAAGATATTATTCAGCTTGATGACCGGGCAATACAGCAGATATTGCGGGAAGTTGACAGTAAAGATTTGGCATTAGCGCTTAAGGGTTCCAGCGAGGAAGTGTCGACCAAAATACAGCGTAACATGTCCAAACGCGCTGGAGATATGCTGAAGGAAGACATGGATTACATGGGGCCGGTACGCTTGCGGGATGTGGAAGATGCTCAGCAGCGGATTGTCAATGTCATCAGAAAGCTGGAGGAAGCCGGTGAAATAGTTGTCGCGCGGGGCGGGGGAGATGAGATAGTTGTCTAAAGTTCTGAAGGCCGGCCAATTTTCTTTACAGGCACCGGTAGTCATAATGCCCGCGCAGGTTATGGCACCAGAAGAAAATGTTCAGGAAGAAGAGTTATCTCCGGCGCAGGCCGGGGAGGATTCTGAAATAGTTATCATAAAGGAATACGAAGAATTGGCAAGAATTAAGGCCGAGGCTGATGCTATTCTCCAGGAAACGGAGCAAATGGTTAAAGAATTATTAGGAACTGCCCGGCAGGAAGCCGAGAAGATAATTAGTAACGCAAACGAAAAAGCCGACATGACTGTCAAAGAGGGCAAGCTCAGGTTAAAGCAAATTGAGGATGAAGCTTTTCAGAAGGGATTGCAGGAGGGATTTACCAAAGGCAGTGAGGAGGCCCAAAAGAGCCATAGCGATTTATTGGCTGAAGCAGACCAAACTCTTGTGGAAGCCCGGCAGGAAAGAGAAAAGATCATCCGTCAGGCAGAAGATGAGATTGCTCAACTGGCTGTAGCCGTTGCCCGGAAAATTATTTTCCGGGAAATGTTCGCAGACCCTTCAATAGTTGGGGATATTGTTCAAGAGGCAATCCGGAAGGTTACTGACAGGGAAGAGATTACTGTTAAAGTACACTCTGCTGATTTGGATTTTGTGCTCAGTCGTCAAGAGGATTTGACAAAAACTATCAAAGGCATCCGCAAACTTAAAATATTGGCCGATAACTCCATTTCTCCGGGAGGTTGTGTAATTGAAACACCGAACGGTACTGTAGATGCCCGGATTGAGAGCCAGTTGGCAGAAATTGAACAATCTATACTGGAAGTGAGCGTTAATGGTTAATTTTGAAAAACTTATGTGGGCCGTTGAACGAACAGAACCTATCAAAACCAACGGCAAAGTTACGCAGGTCATCGGTTTAATCGTTGAGTCCCAGGGGCCGGCGGCCAATATGGGAGAATTGTGCTATGTCTTTCCACCAAATGGTGGACCGAAGATTCAGGCAGAGGTGGTGGGTTTTAAAGAAAACAAAGTGCTGCTCATGCCTTTAGGTGAATTGCATGGCATTGGCCCAGGCTGTGAAGTGGTGGCGACCGGTATTTCTTTTTGTGTCGGCGTTGGCCAGCAACTGCTGGGCCGCATTGTGGACGGCTTAGGAAACCCTATGAACGGATTGGGGTTACCGGATTATGATGCAGACTACACGGTACCAGCCAGGCCG
>CAZWUW010000087.1:0-11485 GCA_964636895.1 uncultured Eubacteriales bacterium | reverse complement strand
CCCTGAAGACGTTTCTGCATTTCCGCAAGTACACTTACGCCGCCCACACCGGAATCAAAAACACCTATGGGCAGTTCGGTTTTGGGCCCCGGCATCGCTTTCACCTCTTGCTATTAAAGGAGCTACAACACTAAAATCATACCATATTGCACTGCCAGGGTCAATTTGCCCATTAACCTGACCGAGCTTCTATTTCTTCGTCGGCGGAGAGCACTGGGGTTCACATATCGGCTGGCCGGGGTGCTTACGCATGGCTATAACAGAGGCAACAATGCTGACCGTCAGGATACCTACAATTACACCCAGGGCCAGCAAAACCGGCACCTTAATATTAAATGCCAACAACAGAAGCTTCATGCCAGTTACAAAGAGGATTACGCCAACTCCCTTTTTAACATAAACGAAGACTTGCTGGATTCTTTCCAGGAAAAAGTACATAGACCTCAAGCCCAGGATCGCAAAAACATTGGAAGTAAAAACAATGAAAGGATCGGTGGTGATAGCAAAGATCGCGGGAATAGAGTCAACGGCAAAAACCAGGTCGGTTGTCTCAATCAAAAACAGCACCAGTAACAGCGGTGTGGCATGCAACACCCCGTTTATCCGGACGGTAAATTTTTCGTCATGCAACTCCGGAGTCACCGGCATGATACGCTTAAACAATTTGACCATACGGTTATTTTCCATGCATATTTGCTCTTCTTTGCCAAAAATAAACTTGTAAGCGGTAATAATAAGAATTCCGCCAAAAATATAAAGTATCCAGTGGAAGCGCTCTACCAGCGATACCCCGAGCAGTATTAAAATCAACCTCATGGTAATGGCGCCGATAATACCGTAAGTTAATACCCGCCGCTGATAACGGCCTTCAATATTGAACGCACAAAATATCATCAGGAATAAAAAAATGTTATCCATACTCAATGATTTCTCAATCAGATATCCGGTTAAAAACTCCAGGGCTTTTTGCGGACCCATGTAAAAATAAATACCGGCATTAAAAAACATTGCCAATACAACCCAAAAAGCTGTCCATAAAGCCGCCTTTTTTAAAGGCAATTAAATCCCCCTCCTTTTAATGTTTTTTTTATATAAAAAGACTCTACACCCTCAAATAATTCAAGTAGTGTAGAGTCTCACTAAGCCTGAGCCAACAAAGCCAGGTATCGCAACCGTAATGACGACTTTGTTTCCCGCCGCAGGCGGGCAGTTACTCCCTCTATAAACATATTTTAACTGATGTCTGGGAACTTGTCAAATTTTGCGCTCAATTTATGCTCATTTAGTCAATTCCCACTTAAATTCCCGCACCGGTATACCGGCCAGGTTGCGGAGTTCCAGGATGATAACTGCAGTCTCCGGGCCAATTATCTCATCACCTTTAATTCTTAGCACACCGGACCGGTGGTGAGATGAATCAGTCTGCGCTTCCCAGGTAAAACCTTTATCCGCAATAACTCCGTCACTTGACTTAAGCACCGCGTTTTTGGCCACATCATAATTTTCCAAAGCTACCGAATGAGTATTAAGGGCAATGCTAAAGGCTGCTTCATCTGCCGGCATCTGCCCGCCAGCATTCAGCAGCACAGCTTCAACGGTAACTGCGCCCCCCTCACTGCGCCGGCTATTGCTTGCTAAGCCAGTGCCGGGCTGAGTATAATTTGTTTTCTCCTGCTCGACCTTGACCTCCGATACGGTCCGATATACCCAGACTCCCAATATAATCAAGGTAACTGCTAAAATTCCGACTATCCATTTGTTTCTCATCTAATCACTCTCTTATTAGACAAATTTTAATTCCCTATAAATGTTAATACTACTTCGAGTAGTAGCTTTATATTATTATACTTTTTAACCAAAACATAGTCAACTATTTTAAGTTCTCACATAATACTATCTTAGAAGGACTTTGCACTCACCACCAAAAAAATCTTTCCCGTGTCACCATATCAGCACCGATAACATATGATAATGTAGATTAAAAGCTTATGGAAGGGAGCTGGTGCAATATCTCAGGATATTTGCTTCCATAAACATATTTTGTCAGTCAAGATTAAATTAAATCAGGAGGGATCGACTTATGGCCGACATCGACGGCAAGCTTGAAAAGGAGGTTGTGGCCGCAATTAAACCCGCTTACCGGGAAATCATAACCAAAGCCGTATGTGGCAGCGGCAAGCAAGACTTTACCTATACCGAATACCTGCAGGTACCGACGGGCCGTGTTCCGTCCAGCATCCTGGGTTCATCAGTAACCAGGCTAAAGCTGACTGAGCCGCTGGTAACGGAAATTACCGGGGATGGCAAAAGAAATGTCCGCGTTAGCGGCACTTTTGACATCAATATATGGTACTCATATAACGATGACCAAGCCACTGACGTGGCTAAAGAAACTGTTAAATTTACCGAGGCTATTGCCATTTCGGAAATCAGTGAAGGGATTGTGGGTCCGGTGGACGCTCGCGCGGTGCTCACCAAAGCCCCGTACTGCATGAAAACTGTAGCTGCTGACGGCAACCGGTTAAAGGTGGAAGTAGAACTGGGCATGTATGCCGAGATCATCGGCGAAACAAAGGTTTTTGTGCAAGTTTATGATACCTCCGAATAAACCGGCAACAATTTCCGGTAATTAACAGAAAGGGAGGATTGATATATGAATGCGCTGAACCTCCGGGAAGTTATTACCAAAGCAGTATGCGGCAAGGGAATACAGAAATACCGGCGCACGGTGGAAATTCCTGTTCCTGGCAAGTATACGGCTATCCAGATCCTGGGCAATTATATTACTAATTCCCGGCTGGAGGCATCTTCGGTAACTGACAGCTATGGAGGCGCCAAAACAGTTCAGGTCAAAGGGTCATACGACGTTCATGTATGGTATGCCTGTGAACATGAAACCTATTCTGAAAAAACCACAGTCCATTATGTGGAAATAATACCTATCAAAGCATATGGAGGGGAAAGCATCACAAACCCGCGGTCCATTGCGGAAATTACCAAGCGCCCGATTTGCCGCAAAGTATACGCCCAGGACAGCGGCAATACGACGGTAATCAAAATAGACGTGGAACAGGAACTACAGGCCGAGATTATCGGTGAAACCAAGTTAAAAATCGCTTCCGTGCCCGCCCCCAAAACCGGCCGGCAAACCATTAGCGGTATTGAATTGCTGCCGCCCGCACCGGCCGGCAGCATCGGCAACCCTTATGAAGAATATTACCCTGACCTTAAATGCGAAGAGGATTTGCCGGAAGAGGAAGAAGAAGAGGACGAGGAAGAAGATAAACCCTGCTGATTATGAGCGTCCATATGACTCACATGGGTCCGGCGCTTTTTTTTTGTCCCTGAACCATTAGCACTATTGCCCCTCCCTTCATAAAATGTAGTATCGGTGTCAATCCAACAGAAAAGAGGAGATAGTGCATGCCGGACCCCTGCTCCGTTGTATTGTTCAAAGTTGACCTGAAAAGCTACCATTTCGGCCTGGCCGGTGCTCTTGCCGACAAAATAGGCCTGTTGACAGACCAGACAGCGAAGGTCAGATACGGCAACAACACTTGGACCGGTAAAGTTCTCGTCATCCGTAACCTGCCACCTAATAACGAGCATCTGTTTTTTTTAAATACCAACATTATAACCGGCCCAACTCCACCTGATAACATTAATGTTTCCCTGGTTTCCGGCAAAGACGGCACGCTTCGGCTAGGACCGGTGCTGGGCATTCTCTCCCACTGCACCGGCAAACCGGCCAGGTTATTTGGCGAACAAACATCTTTTTTAAAAAAGCTTATCCGCATCGGCCGCTCGCAGAATATGCTGGTCTACGTTTTTTCTCCCGCCGAAGTAAATTGGCAACAGGGCACTATTTCCGGATACACACTTACCGGTACAGGTGATGACGAAATCTGGCTGCAGACAGTTTATCCTTTTCCCGATGTCATCTATGACCGGGGGCTTTTTCCGCCCGGTGAACAACGCCGGGCCGCTGCCGAAGTGAGGAAAAAATTGCGTACCGCTAATGACATCAAATATTTTAACCCTGCTTTTTTCGGCAAATGGAAAACCCACCGCTGGTTCCTGGAACACTCTTCCCTGCGCCTGCACCTGCCGGAAACCGTTTTGGCGGAATCAGCCAACGATGTTTGCAGCATGATCGAAAGTTTCCCGGAGATATACATTAAACCTGTCGGCGGCAGTTCCGGACGCGGGATAATCAAAATATCACGGCTGGCTAACGGCAAATATTTTTATGAGCGACGGGTTAAAGGCCGTTCACAGGGCCTGGCGGTGGCCGATAACAGGGAACTGTCAGCCATCATTCAGCCGGCCCTGAGTAAAAGAAAACATATTGTCCAGCAAGGCATCCGGCTGGCTAAATACAAAAACCGGACTTTTGATGTCAGAGTCCTGATGCAAAAAAACGGTGCCGGCCGGTGGGTCCTTACGGGCATAGCAGCCCGGGTTGCCGGCGAAAATGCTTTTATTACCAATGTACACGCCGGGGGGAAGGCCGAGAAAATATCTACCGTATTGGCAGCCGCCTTTTCCTATAACAACCACCTGCAGAACTCTATTCTGGCCAATCTGCGGCGACTGGCCCTGCTGGCCTGTGTCTGGATAGAGGAAAGGACCCGCCTGCAATTTGGCGAAATTGCCGTTGACTTAGGTGTCGCAGCGGACGGTTATGTATGGTTTATCGAATTAAATGCCGTACCCGGCCGGACAGTTTTCCGGCGCATTGGGGCTTCAGCCATCGCCGCCCGGGCTTTGTGCCGGCCGCTGGAATATGCCCGGTACCTGGCGGGGTTCAATAACGCCGGGCTTAGCAAATAAATTTTACAGAGGAGCGTGAAAGCCGTAATGCTCGTGGTAGAAGTAAATCCCATGCCGGACGATGATTCCGACATACTGAAAATCGATGCTTCGATAGCCGGGGACATGGGTCTCCATTCGGGCGATAATTTAATCATAAAAGCCGGGTCGATAGAGGTACCGGCCACTGTCACCATCATAGCCTCCGGCAGGAACGGACAAAGCTATATTGCTGCAGGTGTTTTAAAAAAACTGCTGCTGCCTACTAACCAGACAGTCAATCTGAAACTTATCCAGGGGCAGCAGATGGCCAGTATAGGGCCCGTGATCGGTATTCTGATCAGTAAAAATAAAAAGCTAAGACGTCCTCCCTTTAGCAGGCAAAAGTACTTGTTACGCAGATTCATTTCCGCCGGCAAAAATCTGGGTGCCATCGTATATGCCTTTAACCCCGACGGCATTGATCTGGCGAACCGGCGTATTGAAGGTTATATGCCTTGTCAGAACGATTCCACGGAAATCACCTGGAAAAAATCGTTTTTCCCCTTTCCTGATGTCGTACACAACCGAATCTTGTCCCGCACCACGGAACGGACCCCAACAGTCCGCCAGGCGGTAGAAATGACCAGTCTTTATGGAATTAAATGCTTTAACCCGAAATTTCTGAACAAATGGGAAACGCACGACATACTTTGTAAAAACCCCAAACTCCGGAAATTTCTGCCAGAAACAGTCAAATACGAATCTGTGGAAAAACTTGGCAGCTTCCTTAACAAACACCAACTGGTTTACCTGAAACCATGGCACGGCAGTCTGGGTAAAGATATTTTGCGGATCAAAAAAGAACACGGTATCTATAATTATGTTTACCGCCAGGGCAAACGCACCATTTCCGGGAATTGGGCTACTCCGGCTGAAATGGCGGTAAATGTGCAGAGTTTTGTAGGCCGGCGGCTTTATCTGATGCAGCAGGGTCTGAACCTGGTGACATACGCGGAACGGGTTTTTGACATCCGGGTACTGGTACAGAAAAACCTGTGCGGCTGCTGGGTAGTTTCCGCCACCGTGGCCAGAATCGGCAAAGCAGGCAGTCCCTTCCCCAATATTGCCGCCGGCGGCGCTGCTCTGGCCATAGAACAAGTTTGGCCGGAAATGTTTAACCGGGAATGGCAAAACAGTACCGCGCGGGAGCAAATTGACCAGCTAGCCGAAGCTGTCGCCGTCACTCTAGATGAACACCTGGGTAATTTTGGCGAAATGGGACTTGATGTAGGCGTTGATAAAAATAACAAAATATGGCTCATTGAAGTAAACTCCAAACCCTCCAGAAAGGTTTTCCCTCCTGGAGATAAAGTACTAAAGGCACGCTCCATACGCCTTCCAATGGAGTACGCGGTATATTGGGCCGGATTTGCCAAAAAAAACCAAAACCGGGAACAGGCTAATGATTGAACTGCTGCCGGTCATATGGGGCGGCGTCCTCGGCAGCGAAACAGCTTACAAAGTTTTTATCCCCGGACCGGCCCTCAAAAAATGGCGCTTTCCCCCTGTGCATCCTACAACAATTAAATTCGGCTCCCTGGCGCTGCCGGTCACTATCGAAGAATACAAAACTTCCGTTATTTTTCCGGAACCGCTGATCTTCATATCCCCCCCGATAGCTGAAAAATGCAGATTTCCAGCGGAGACAAGATTAATACTGAAAATTAACCGGCAACTTAAAACCCTGGCCATCGGACCGTTAATCGGACTGCTTACCGTTAATCCCCATACCCCGGGTTTTTCCAGTCAAATAGATGTGCTTAAAGCCTTGACGGAATCCTGTCGGAAAATCAGGTCTTTTGGTTATGTGTTTTTTCCCGAAGATATCGATTGGGCAATGGGCGTAATCCATGGCCGACTGCCACAAACCGACCCGGATACAGGGGAAACCGGCTGGCAAACCGCCACCTGTCCGCTACCCGATGTAATATATGACCGTTTGCCCTCACGCACTGTAGAGTCAAAACCGGAGATCAGAGCACTGAAAGAAAAACTTATTGATGCAGGCATTCCTTACTTTAACCCGCAATTCTTGAATAAGTGGGAGACTCATCAACTGCTAAGCAAAGATTCCACAGTAGCCAATTTTTTACCGGAAACCAGGCTTTTAACCGATACCGGTGATATCCGGACGCTGCTGGATACCTACGGCATGGTCTACCTCAAACCTACTGCCGGCAGCCTGGGCCGGCGCATCATCAGGGTGAAAAAACTTGCACCGGCACTGGTCCACTACAAATACCGCACCAAAGACAAAGAAAGCAAAGAAGGCGTGGTTCCGACCGGTGAATTGCTGGAAAAAATTCTCCGCCCTGTGATGGGGAAACGGGAATATATTGTCCAACAAGGTCTCCACCTGGCCGAATATGAAAAATGCCCCTTTGATGTCCGGATTCTAATGCAAAAAGACAATCGCGGAAATTGGCGGCGGACAAAAATATATGTCCGGGTGGCCGCCCCGGGTAATATCGTCTCCAATATCAGCGATGGTGCCCGGGGTGAAAAAATAGCCGTTGTCTTACATGATGTTTTTGATGAAGATTTTTCCGCCCCTGCCGGTATTGGAGAACAGCTTAGGGTAGCTGCCCGCCTGATTCCCCCGGCAATGGAAAACCTTATGGGGCAGGCCTGGGGTGAACTGGCCCTGGATCTGGGTATCGACACCAGTTGCCGGGTCTGGCTTATTGAGGTTAATGCCAAACCATTCCGGGCGTTAGTCTCCCCCTCCGGTGCCACCAAAGTGATTGAACGTTCCCTGATGCGTCCGTTGGAATACGCCAGATACCTGGCCGGATACTACATCCACAGCCCCAATCTAAACCAGTAGCCAAAGGTGGTTCTCGCATTGGCACAAAAACAATTGATTCTTGGTATCTTAAGCAACGTCAGAAGCCAGGGCCAGCAACCCTTTGCCGGACAGAGCGAACCTTTTGCCGAACTCCTGGGCGTTGCCCGTCGCCGTAAGGTTATAGCGTATGTATTTAGCAAAGAAGGTTTTGACTGGCAGAATCGCCGGGTGATGGGCTGGGAATGCCTTGAAAAGCCCGTACCGGTCTGGCAGCAGCGGTCCTTCCCACTGCCGGACATTGTATATAACCGGATTCCCAACCGGGCCCTGGAATCTCAGCAAGATCTTCAGGAGTTTCTAGGGCTGCTTAAAAAGCGTTACGGCCCACGGTTTTTTAACCCGGGTTTTCTGGATAAATGGAAAACATATTGTGTTTTAGCCGATGCTAATAATATCGGCTGCCGGCTGCCGGAAACAAAAATTATCAGCACTCCGCAAACAATACTACACATGCTGGCCAAGCACAGTGATATTTATCTGAAGCCACAGGCTAACAGCCTGGGTATCGGTATCAGCAGAATAACCAAGACCGCAGGCGATAAATTCGTTTGCCGTACCCAAATGCCGGACGGCGAAAACATCCCCCCTGCATTTGCCACTGTGGAAGAACTGCTGGCTTCTTTACCACTGTGGCAAAAAGGAATTCCATACCTGGCCCAGCAAACAGTAAAACTGGCCAAATATCAAGATCGGCCTTTTGATATCCGCTTGCTGGCCCAAAAAGACAGGCGCGGTTGTTGGCGCAAAACCGGCTGGGCCGCCCGGGTAGCCGGACCAGATGCCATAACTACCCATGTCATTTATGGCGGAGCTCGGCAACCGGTCTCTGCCGTACTAAGCAGTAAACAATACGTCAGAGTACTAAAAAAAGCAAATATCCTGGTGGCCACAATTCCAAAAATTATCGAAGCAGCCTGGCAAAGTAATTTTGGCGAATTAGAAATGGATATTGCCGTAGATAGCAATGGATATTTATGGTTATTTGAAATGAATGCCAAGCCTTTTAAATTCGATGAAAACCTGCTGCGCACCAAATCCCTGCTCAGGCTGATTGACTATTCCCGTTACCTGGCCGACAGCCACCCTGCCACGGCGGTAAAAAGGAGGTGACAACCTTGGAAACCTTATTTTTATATGACGAGAACTTTATTGACCCACAGTTGCTCCAGGTCATGGCAGACCTCAACCCCGCTTCGGTTCCGGCTGCAAAGCGGCCCTTAAGTCTTATTCGCTGGGGGAGTCTCCAGGGTGATGATGATGCAGCAATTATCCTAAACCGGAAACCTGTGCTTAAAAATGTATTGGATAAAGAAAAGGCTTTTTCCATTCTAAAGCTTAACCGGGTGCGGCGGCCGGCATTTGTCTATTTAAAACCTACCACTCGCTTCCCCATCGTGATCAAAAACTTTTGGGACGCACCCGCCCGGCATGGTTTAAAACTGGTTCATAATTATCGCGAAGCAGTACAGTGTAAAGCTGACTTTTTTTGCGAATTTATTGACGTGGTAAAAAAATACCGGGCCTGTGTTTTGGATCTGCAAGTATTTTGCCTGGCCAAAAAAATACCTGTAAAAAGTAATACCGGCCTAAAAAATCCAGATAAAACCTGGCAATATGAAGAAATTCCGCAGGATATGGATGCCGACAGCTTAAAAGTGAGTACACTGGCCATTAGGGCTATCTACACCCTGGGGCTTGAATTTGGGGAAGTATTATTGGGTATCAATCCCCGCGGCCGGCCCTACGTTCTGGATGTTAACCCTACCCCCCGGTTTAGGCCCGACACGGCCCAAAAATTTAAAACGGCTTTGTCTGTCCTTTTGGCCGAGGCCCAAAACCGGCAGAGCAAACCGGCAGGACAAGTGCTCCTTGGCGCAGACCCGGAATTTATCCTGCGGGATAAACTAACCAACAAACTGATTTACCCTTCAGGTTTCCTGCCTAAGGAAGGTAATATTGGCTATGACGAACGCAGCGAGCGGCGCGAAGGTCGATTATTTCCGCTGGCGGAAATCAGGCCGGAGCCTGATACTTGCCCTTTAAGACTGGTCAACAAAATCCGCTGGACGATGGCTGCCGGAATCAAACTTATTCCCTATGAAAACATTGAATGGCTGGCTGGCAGCCTGCATTTTGCCCGTTATCAGACAGGCGGTCATATTCATTTTGGCGGCATCAAGATAACCACTCAACTGCTAAAGGCCCTGGACAATTATCTGGGCATTCCGGTCATGCTCATTGAAGACCCGGAAAAAGCCGCTGAGCGAAGAAAACACTACGGCGGACTGGGCAGTTTCCGTCTGGAATCCCATGGCGGCTTTGAATACCGCACTCCCGGCAGTTGGCTGGTTTCGCCGGCAATCGCCCGTGCCGTGCTTTGTCTGGCCAAAGTTGTGGCCTGTGAGTACCCTTTGCTGAAAAGAGATTATTTTGATGACATTGAACTGCAACGGGCTTTTTACCAGGGTAAGAAAAACTATTTCTTTGATTTATTCGAAGAGCTATGGCAGGATATCAGGGCAACAAATACATTAAGACTGTATGAAAAAGAAATGCTGCTTTTCCCGGAAATGATCCGTAACCGCAAATCCTGGGACGAACATCAGGATATCAGGCTGGCCTGGGATTTAGAAATCCCCAGCCGGACCATGCCCTCTTAGGCAATTATCCGGCACATAATTATCCAGCATTATCCAACCATAGTAATCCGGTGCATAGTTATGGGGCGTAGACTACAAAAGTCTACGCCCCTTCGCATGGGCATCATACCTTCACACAATTCAGGTGGCGGGCAAGGTTTGGGCGGCCGGTAACTTTAACATTTTGACTACCTGCTCCAAATAAGCGCCTCGGGAACCTTTGAAAAGAGCAACGGCCTTATCCGGCAAAGCTTTTTGCAGGTATTGTCCTGCCTGCCAGCGCCGGACAAAAGAAACAACCTTTTTCTCATCCATGCCGGCACCCAAGGCACCCCGGGCGATTTCACCGGCCGATTGGCCAACCGTCACCAACAAATCTATTTGCAGCTCCGCAACTTTCCTGCCCACCCGCCGATGAGCGTCAATTCTGTATTTACCCTGTTCAAGCATGGTGCCTAATACCGCCACCGATTTTCGCCCGGTGGCCAATAACTTTAATACCTCCAGTCCGGCTATGACAGAATCAGGATTGGCATTATAAGTATCATTGATTAACAGGGTTTTTTTAATACCTTTTACCACCTGTAATCGCATTGCCGGTTTACTGTATTTAGCCAGCCCTGTTTTGATCTCTCCGGTGGCAACCCCGGCCAGCCTTGCCGCCATAATTGCTGCCAGCGCATTGGAAACATTATGGTGGCCAAAGGTGGGAATAAAAAATTCTTCCTGCAGCCCCGGTGCCCTGGCTATAAATCTGGTCCCGGTAATATCGGTCCTGATGTCATGGCCCGTTATCTCTGCCTTGTTTTTTAAACCAAAATAATGCACCTGACCCTTAAAACCAGCAAGGTCTATTTTTGCTGTATTTGGGTCATCGGCATTTAACAACAGATGTCCGTCCGGCGGTATGCCGTTCATAATATCGCTTTTTTCTTTAATCACTTCTTCTTTGTTATTAAAAGCCCCAACATGCCCCTGGCCAATATGGGTAATAATTCCGATATTAGGTTTAACGGCTCTGGATTGTTTGCCAATCTGACCGGGACCGTTCATGCCGATTTCAAATATCGCTGCGCCATGCTTTTTGTTAATGCGAAAAACGTGGCCCGGCACAAAGTCAGGCAGGTTCAGGTTACTCTTAGTC
>CAZWUW010000086.1:8076-11940 GCA_964636895.1 uncultured Eubacteriales bacterium | reverse complement strand
GAGCAACCCAGAGCATCCCCTTGCCCCGGTCGCCCTTAAAATGAAAGGGGTTAACCTCCACCGGTTTAGCCCAGCCAAAACCGACCAAAAGCAGCAGAATTGAACCTAAAGGATCCAAATGCTTTATCGGATTCAGCGTCAGCCGCCCCTGTTCTTTGGGAGTAGGGTCGCCCAAGGCATAAGCCACCCGGCCGTGCATATACTCATGAAAAGTCAATGCAATCAAAATTGCAGGGATTTGAATTGCATATATTAGTAATGTATTCACAATTAATGCTCCTCTCTTTGGGCCAGATAGTCCCTGGCAAAACACAGTTCGTCTTCGCGAGTCTGTACCAGTCCGTCCAGCCGCGCATCACGCAGCACGTCCAGGACTTCTTTGAACAGAGGTCCAGGTTTGTATCCCAGCTTTATTATATCTTCCCCGGTAACCGCCAATTTATTGTGCCTGGACCGGGCCAGGTAATTCTTGATTCGCTCAGAAACCCAGTCAGTATCGGCCTTGGCCAAAATAAAAACATATCCCTCAGGCGTAAAGTCCCGCAAAAACCCGGCAATTTCGCTCATTTTCATGGGCCGGGTGGCCGCCAGTTCACTCATGGTGCCAGACCAGCGACGTAATATTTCCGTCACAATATGTTGTTCATCCCTGGTCAACCGTAACTTTTCCTCCAGCCCGGCAGCGTCTATAACGCTTTTATGCAGCAGGCTGACCAGATATATGAGCCAGGGGTCATAATCGTGCAGCCCCATATCCCACACAAAACTCATTGCCCCAGGCAATTTACCCGCCAGGGTCAAAACCTCATCATCCAGCACAGCTGCCGGCAAAATATACCGCCAGATACCCAGTTCCTGCATCCGTCTTATAGCCCCAACAGGACATGACTCGTTAAGAATATGTTTTACCTCTTCCCGAACCCGGTTTGCCGACAATTTGGCCAGCATCCTGGATTTGATAGCCCCTTTAGCCAGGCTCAGGGTCTGCGACTCGATAGTAAAACCGTAACGCTGTTCAAAACGCACCGCCCTCAAAATCCGGGTAGGATCCTCCACAAAACTAAGATTATACATAACTCTGATAATTCCTTCTTCCAAATCCCGCCGGCCACCGAAATAATCCACCAGCACGCCGAAATTATGCACGCTTAGGGTAATGGCCATGGCATTAACTGTAAAATCCCGCCGGTAGAGGTCCTGTCTAAGCGAAGAAACTTCAACTTGGGGCAGGGCAGCCGGATATTCATAGTATTCCGTCCTGGCAGTGGCCACATCTACACGGAAATGGTCAGGTAAAATTACCATGGCCGTGCCAAACTTCTCATGAATCCGCACCCGGCCGCAGAGAAACCCGGCCAGTGCCCGGGCAAAGGCAATCCCGTCACCTTCCACCACCAGGTCGATATCCAGGTTTTCCACTTCCAGCAGCAGGTCGCGTACAAACCCGCCCACCACAAAAACCGCGCAGCCCTGTTGATCGGCCAGGTAACTAATTTGGCCAAGCAAATCACGGACATTGGCTGGCAGGTTTTTGGCCATCAGTTCGATGACATTATCCCCTGCGCGATCCCCAATGGGTTGAGTAATATTATATACCCGTTCGTAACGTTCTGGATAATTTTCACCATGCAGGGTACGCAAAATATCGGTACGGGAAACTATTCCCGCAATCCTGTTTTTTTCGATAACCGGCAGGCGGCCGATATTATGGTCAATCATCAAATGTTGTATTTCCGGCAATGTTGTGTTAGAGGTAATGGTTAGCACCTTGCGGGACATAAAACCTTTTACCGGCGCGTGTCCCAGTCCGTGGTGCCTGGCTTTATCAATATCCCGGCGGGAAATAATGCCCACCATCTTTTCCCCGTCAACTACCGGCAGACCGGTATGTCCGTACCGAAGCATGATTTTTCCGGCTTCCTGGATAGTAGTCTGCAAAGTCAGGGTTTTTACCGGGGCCGACATGATATCCGCCGCCACGACTTCCGGACGTACCCCATCCTGCAATAACACCCGGAGTTTTTCCACTATTTCTGTAACATTACCGTTTTTTATCGTAGCCGAAGCAGCCGTGGCATGCCCGCCACCGTTAAAATGCCCAAGCATTTCCCCCACATTTACTGAATCCAGTCTGCTTCTGGCCACC
Organism: uncultured Eubacteriales bacterium; assembly: GCA_964636895.1. Lineage (GTDB taxonomy): Bacteria > Bacillota > Thermincolia > Thermincolales > CAZWUW01 > CAZWUW01. Next base: position 9,794 of record CAZWUW010000086.1, on the reverse strand, counting down.
ATATGCACCCGATCATCCATATGTACCACGGCAAAAACCACATCAATATTGGCTACATCAGCCAACTTATGGGTCAACAGTGACAAACCGCCGATATATTCATCAATAGCAGCATTGGCAACTAATACTCTGACCCCGTTAATCAGCATGTTCTCCGACGAAACAATCAAAGTGTTCAAAAGTGATTTTTGTTCCTCCGTCAGCGGGCGGCCAATAAAATCCGCCACAACAGACAGTTTGGCCCCCTGAGCCAATAAATACGCTACGGCCTGAGCATCTCTGGGGGTGGTTGTGGGAAAGGTCAGACTACCGGTATCCTCATAAATCCCTAGAGCAAATATCGTCGCCTCAAAAGAATTAATACCAATATCCTGTTCTTTAATGATTTCCACCAGCAAAGTGGTAGTAGCACCTACCAGCTCAATCACTTCCAGGCTGCCCTGCACATCACCGACGCTGGCCGGATGGTGGTCATAAATATGTATGTCAATACCGGGCTTATCCGGCAAACTTTTTAATTCCCCAATCCGCCCGGGACTTTTGGTATCTACCAGAATCAACCGTTCCACCAGGTCCTGAGGGACATCCTTGGCCGGCATAACATTAAGGGTATCTTTATGTAGGGACATAAATTCCCGGACATTCCGGTGCAATTTTCCGGCATACACCAGCTCGGCGTCCGGGTACAGTTTTTTGGCCGCCACCATGGCGGCCAGCCCGTCTAGGTCTGTGTTGTTATGACTTACTATAATCTCCATCATCCGGCCTCCCTGTCTCTATTTACTTTAGATAAAACAGGCAGTTTTGTCAAACTTTAATTAAGAAAAAAACAATAAGACCACAGAGAACACAGAGCACACTCAGTGTTCTCTGTATTCTCTGTGGTTATAAAACAACAAGCTTTAAGTAAATATTCACCCGTTTGATGCTACAGACAGGGGTTTATTTTTGCGAAACCTTTCCGGGATAATATCATTTTTAACCAGGTCATCATAACTTTCCCGCTGTACAATCAAATCCGCCGCGCCTTTATAAACCAGCACTACAGCCGCCCGGCCGATGCGGTTGTAATTACTGGACATAGAGTAATTATAAGCTCCAGTCGAGGAAACAGCCAGGATATCACCGGACTCAACCTGCGGCAGATTCACATCCCATATAAGCATGTCGCCTGATTCACAGCATTTGCCGGCAATGGACACCACTTCCTGTTTCGTTTCATTGGCCTTATTAGCCAAAATAGCTTCATACCGGGCCTGATAAAGCGCCGGGCGGGGGTTATCGGTCATTCCACCGTCAACCGCCACATATTTACGTACGCCGGGAATATCTTTAACTGACCCGACAGCGTATAAAGTGGTCCCTGCCGTTCCAACAATGGACCGGCCAGGTTCAATAATTACTTTGGGCATAACGATACCTGACTCTTCGGCTTTCCGTTGCACAGTTTCCATCACAAGGTTGGCATAAGTCTTGATGTTGGCCGGTTTATCCCCGGCCGTGTAGTATATCCCAAAACCGCCGCCCAGGTTCAGTTCTTCCACCTGACGCCCGGTCTCCGCCTTCACCTTAGACACAAAATCCATCATCACTTCTGCCGCATGCTGGTATGACTCAAGTTCAAAAATCTGGGAACCGATATGACAGTGTATCCCTTTAAAGACCAAATTTTTCAGGGTCAGGGCTTTATTAATACCGGCCATAGCCTGACCGCTGCT
>CAZWUW010000086.1:0-8066 GCA_964636895.1 uncultured Eubacteriales bacterium | reverse complement strand
CATCACCAAACCAAACTTAGAGTCGATTTGTCCGGTCTGAATATATTCATGGGTATGTGCCTCGATGCCGGGGGTAATCCTGATTAATATATGAGCCTTGGTATGCATGGCCCCGGCCAGGTTATTCAAAAGCTCCATTTCATAGAAATTATCCACCACAAACCGGCCAATCTTAGCATCCAATGCCATTGTCAACTCGTCTGAAGTTTTATTATTACCGTGAAAATAAATCTTCTCCGCAGGGAATTTGGCTTTCAGAGCCGTATGCAGTTCACCGCCTGAAACCACATCCAGGCCCAGCCCCTCGGACTCCACAATGTTGCACATGGCCATAGTCAGGAAGGCTTTGCTGGCATAAATAACTTCCGAATCCGGATATGTACCCGTAAAAGCGGTATAATAACTGTTGCAGTTGTCCCTGATTAGTTTTTCGTCCATTACATATAAAGGTGTGCCAAATTCCTTCGTCAGGTCAACAGTATCACAACCGCCGATTTCCAGATGCCCTTTTTCATTGATGTGCATAGTACCATGCAGCTTCATTTATTACTTTCCCCTCCCGTGATTGATGGCCAAAAAATGACCGCCATAACTAGCAAATCTTCAAAATATATTATCACAAAAAAATACTATAGTCAATAAGGCGAGTCAGGCATTGACAGTATAAAAAGCTTCAAGGGAGTGCCGCCAAAAACATTACTTTGGTACACTCCCTTGCTGTTTTGCTCCCGATTATTGTTCCTTCAACTGGGCATTAAGCTTCTCAATCTCCAAATGCAGTTTGTCAATCGCCTCACATATAACGGTAATTTCAGAATCATCCATTTTCCCTTCTTTGTATAGCTTGTAAGCTGCCGCGCCCAATTCCGTCTTCTGCTTAGCAATATCGGACTCAACTTTTGTAATGGCAATTTTAATTTTAGCCGCCCCAACCAGTTCCTCGGATTTTTCCGCCATTTCCTGAGCGCCTTTTTTAAGCTTGTCAAAGAAACTCATGGTATATCCTCCTTTTATACTTAGAAGTTATACAGTTCATCCAATTCTTCATCTGCCACATCAAATTTAGTGCCATGGGGAGTAAGCGCTTCCTCCCGGAAAAATTCCGGCAGCCGGTCCGCTTCTTTGGTAAAGCCGGCCTTTTTGTTAAATTCCCGCTCATCTCGCAGAATCTGCTGACCCAGCTTGATTACATCATCCACAGTCAGCTTGGCGTCAAATTTGGCGTTTAGCATTTCCACAATCGTCGGCAGACCGGCGGGGTTGTCTAGCACGGCAAAGGCCACAAACAGGCAAAGCCCGCTGGCGTCAATAGCCGCCGTAGCTATTTGCAGGTTTCTGGATAAATCCACCTGACCATCTTTCTTTAAAGGATCGACGTAACCGCCCACTTTAAGTACATTTGCCGTAATACTGTACCCGGCTGTATGGTCGGCACCCATAGTGGAAGTGGCATAAGTCACTCCAATGCCCTTCGTCCCTCTGGGGTCGTAAGCCGGCATATGCTGGCCCTTGACAGCGCCCACCCGTGTTACTCCATAGGCCCTGGCGGTAAAAACCGCGCCATTGCCGATAATCCGGCCTAACGCCGAACCGGTAGCCACTTCTTCTAATGTTTTAATAGCAGCTTTGCCGTCACCCCATGGGATTACGCCCGCTTCCATCAAAATACCCAAGGTGCCGCCTGCTTCAATGGTATCCAGCCCGGCATCATTACAAATGTAATTAAGCATAGCCACATCATCCAAGTCACTAATCTCGCAGTGGGCACCCAACGACCAGGCCGACTCGTACTCAAGCGGCGCACAAACCTTACCATTAGGCATTGGATAAATATTGGAGCAGCGCATTACACATCCTGGATGGCAGACATGGGTGGCTTTGCCGCCCCTGGCCAGGGCTACCTCGGCCAGCTTCTCACCACTGATTTCATTTGCTTTCTCAAACCTTCCCGTGCGGAAGTTTTTGGTCGGTAAGGCACCGGCTTCGTTTATTATGTTCATCAGTATATTAGTCCCAAAATTGGCCAATCCCTGCCCGGTAACCGGGTGTTCCAGCAAAATTTGCGCGAATTTTTTTGCCGCTTCGTTAAATACTTCCGGCTTAGCTGTTGGAGCTTCCATATTCTTAGGTGTATCCACTACAATAGCCCTAAGACCTTTTGAACCCATAACCGCACCTAAGCCGCCACGGCCCGCATACCGGCTGGAGTTACCTTCCGGGTCATTATTGGCAATGCCGGCATTAGCCAAGAGCATTTCACCCGCAGGTCCTATTTGCATTAAACCAATGTGTTTGCCATATTTGGCCCTAAGGATTTCACTAAGTTCGTAAGTGCCTTTACCTTTGTATTCATCGCCTGGCAGTAATTCGGCACCCTGCTCGCCAACATACAGTATGTAAAACTTACCGCCGGCAGGCTGCCCTTCAATAATCACCGCATTAATACCCAGACTGGCCAGTTTTTGGGCCGTTGTACCACCGGCATTGGCTTCCTTGATGCCACCAGTTAGTGGGCTTTTCCCCCCTACCGACAAACGGCCGGATGACGGTGCCCTGGTGCCGGACAGCAAGCCGGGAGCGATAACAAGTTTGTTGTTTGGTCCTAAAGGCTCACAAGTCGGTACAACTTCCTGCAATAAAACTTTTGATGTGAGGGCCCGGCCCCCCAAACCCTGATACATGTCCGGAACAGGTACCGCAGTAATCTCCTCGGTAGTCATGTTGACCCTGAAAAACTTACCCATTTCAACATCCCCCTTTTTAGAATAATAAAAAGAGGTGCTCTCCTAAGCACCTCTTCCTTTGCACAGTGGCGGGCGTGAAAATTACTTTACACACCTTACGGTATAAAATTCCCGGAGGGAAATCTTATACTCGGAAGAAAATTTTCTATTATGAAACTATTATATAACCATTTCCTGCCACGATGTAGGACATGGCCCCGAACAGCCGAAAACGGCCTGTAAATTGCAGAATATCGGCCGCCAACGGTTATCAAGCTCAAGAAAATTGACTTCGTCAACTTATTCTTCGATGTCAATTTTCTTGTTCAAAGGGGGCCAGCCCCCTATGACGTCGCTTCGCTCCTGTTACCCCCGAAGCATAGGGGGCATACCCCCTATAACCCCCCATGTTAAGGAAATTATCCACAGCTTGAAAAAAGCATAATTTCCTTAACATTAAAAAATTTAAGCATCTTTTTTTCCCAGCAAGCTTTTCAAGTGCAGAATATCATTTTCAATGGACCTTTGTCTGTTGCCAATTATCAGGGTATAACCAAAGATAATCACCCAAATGACAGTATAAGCGGCAAATAAGTATTCCACCGGCAAAAACCTCCTGTCTGCTAATACTTGCTTCTCAGTGTTTCCTTCAAAACGTTCAGCTCGGCACGCATCTTGCCGACAAATACGGAATTGACCAATAAATAAAAAAACAAAAAGGTAAACGCCACCAGGCTTGCCATCAAGGTGGCAGTCATTTTCGGTGACATGGCAAAACCCGATGCATCCACCACTACAGGATGAATAGTGCGCCACCAACGGATAGAAAACCAGACCACAGGCACATCAATAAAACCAATAATGCCAAAAATGGCTGAAAACCGGGCTCTTTTTTCCGGTTCATAAATAGCTGACCGGATCATCAGGTAAGCCAGGTAAATAAACCACAGCACCAATGTAGTGGTTAAACGGGGGTCCCAGGTCCACCAGGTATTCCATGATGCTTTCGCCCAAATAGGACCGGTAACCAGTACAATGGTGGTAAACATAACACCAATTTCCGCTGCCGCAGCCCCGATCAGATCCCACTTGCTATCCCGCTTCAGTAAATAGACCACCCCGGCAATGAACACTACCAGAAATGCAAAAAAACCAATCCAGGCTGCTGCTACGTGGAAATAAAAAATTTTTTGCACCGGCCCCATCACTCGTTCATTGGGTACCCACATGAAAACCATGAAGGTGGCTGCCAGCATGGTAATAAAAGTGAGCCAGCCCAAACTTTTTTTGACCATCATCACACCTCCAGCAAATAGTCGAACAATAGCCACGGAATTACTGTAAATATAATATCAAATGCCGCCATAATGCTAAACCAGTTTGACCAGTCGGCCCAACCGCCCCCCTCCATGATGCTCCCGGTAGCCTGAACGGCAGCAATCAGCAGCGGTACAATAATTGGAAAAAGAATTATCGGCAGTAAAAGCTCACTATTTCTGGTATTCACTGATAAAGCAGCTAAGAATGTACCCACGGAAATAAAACCCCAGGTACCCATAAAAACTGCCAGTAATAGATACAATAACGATCCCTGCAGCCGGTAATCAAACAATACAAACAGGATTGGCAGCGTAACGGCTTCCATGATACAGATAAAAATCATATTGCCAATCATTTTTCCCAGATAAATAACACCTCGGTCGGAAGTACACAGCATCAGCCCCATAATACAATCATTATTTTTTTCATTGATAAAGGAACGGTTTAATCCCAGGATGCCGGCAAAGATGAAGGCCACCCAGATTATTCCCGGAAAAACCCGCTTTATTGTCTCAGCATCCGGTTCAAAAGCAAAACTAAATACCACAGTGGTAAGAAAGGAAAAAATCAACATACTGCTGAGCATTTCCTTGGTTCTAAGTTCAGAGATCAGGTCTTTGCGAACTAAAGCCCCGATTTGGCTCAAATACGTCATTGCACCTGTCCTCCTACTGATTGCAGGTATATTTTTTTCATCTCCCCGGACGTTAAACCACGGGCTTGTCCTGCAAAGATAATACGGCCTTGCATGATAATGAGTACACGGTCACTTAAATCAAGGCCCTGTTCAAAGTTATGGGTAATCATAAAAACCGTGCGCTCCTTCAGATTGAGGCCGGCCAGTACCCCATTGAGGATTTCCACAGCCTGCTGATCCAGACCGGTGTAAGGTTCATCCAGAAATAAGATAGCCGGCTGGTGAATAATCGCCCTGGCAATGGCCAAGCGTTGCTGCATGCCCCTGGAAAAAGTACGCACCGCATCATTCAGCGCAAATTCCAGACCGACTTCACCGAGCACGTCGTAAATACGCTCCCGCAAATCAGTAACACCGTACATGCGGCCAAAAAACTCCAAATTCTCATAGGCCGTCAGGTTATCATACAAAAAGGTCTGATGAGATATAACCCCAATTTGTTTTCGTACTCCGGCAGTTTCATCCCTGGCATTGGAGCCGTTTAACAGTATATTTCCGCTCGTTGGCTTCATTAACAATGCCAGAATTTTCAGCAGCGTACTCTTCCCTGCTCCATTAGGCCCGAATACGGTAATAAACTCCCCTGCCCTTATATGCAGGTCAATACCGTGCAAAATTGTTTTACTGCCAAAGCTTTTGGTAATGTTTTCGGCAATAAGCATATGACCTTCCTCTTCTCGCAAACAAATGCCGTTATATTTCGTTCAGCTGTTTTATTTCCTGCAATTGTATTCTTACTTTGGCCAAAGTTGTCTCATACTCAGCAAGAATCGTATTATACTCTGCCTTTTGTATTGCATTATCGCTCAACTTTTTGTCCAATTCAGCCATCTTTGCTAACAGACGCTTCTCTTTGGCTGTTAATTCAGCCAAAAACCTATCCGTTTCATTAGTCGCCGCAGCAGCTTTTTGTCTTTTGCGGATTAAAACACCGATAACTAAAGCAGTAATTATCGGAAACAAAAGAATTGCTAATAGGAAAGGATTTTGGCTTATCACCGGACATGCCGACCCCTGGGACAAGCTGTCCTTACTGCGGCAACTAATCACCGCAACTACGCCGGATTCGGTAAGCAATAATCACACCCCCGACCTGTTATTTAGCGGCCTCTTCTTCATACCTGGAGGGGCATTTAACCTTTAGTTTCTCCGCCACGAATTTTTTTTCACTGTCAAAACGCCCCTCGACAATTACGGGATTTCCGGCTTCAAAATTGTCCGGCTTGACATCATTAAAAGTCACATTAATAACATTATTTTTGTCATCTGTTAGATCAAATACCAAAGTCGGTTTGGTTATGTCGTAGCGTATACTGCTGTTGATAACCTTACCTTCCATTTGAATAAATTTATCACTGTCTGTGTCATAATCTGCCAGGGCTTCTTCAATGGTCAGGTACACCCCGACGCTCCCGCCGGCCCTGAAGCCCTGGGCAAACAACAATCCCATGGCCAGTAATACAGCTCCTACAGCGATAATCATTCTGAGTTTCTTATTCATACTCATCCTCCGCATGCTCACCATGCCTATTAGCCACTCTACGTTTATTAAGCAGCGCATCCAGTTCCCCGTCCAGCATTTCATCCTCATGCTCAAGTACGACCAGGGCTTCCCGCTGATAACCATCCTTTAACTCATGATAATCTTCGTCACTCAGTTTTTTCATGCGGTAATCAAATTCTATCTCCCCCAGGGCTGTAAATAAGAGTTCTTTGCGTTCAACCTCTGTTTCATGGCCTTCGTAAGCATATTTCTGGCGGCTTTTGACTAAAAACGGATAACTGATTAACGCTACCGCCACCAACACCATCAGCAGATTGATAATGATTTCCATATTTTCCCCTCCTACAGATACCTGTTAATTTCGTCCTTTATCCTTTTATTGTCTACTGCATCTACCGGTCTTTTTTTCGTTTTTACCTTCTTTTTCGCTGCATTGTTCTTTGTCCACCTGTTTACCGCCAGGTAAATCAGTGCCCCGCCGCCAATCACGGCAACGATTGGAATAACCCAGGCAACCAGATCAAAGCCCTGTTTTTTGGGCACTGCCCGGATTCCTTCACCATATTGGGCAACATAATAAGCAATAATTTGTTCCTTGGTTTCACCGGCACTCAACTTCTGCTGGATTTCCTGCCGCATTTTCTGAGCCACTTCACCCTGACATTTATCCAGCGTATCCGTAGTACAGGTTGGACTCTTCAAGCTGGCATATATTTCATCCTGCGGTGCCGCCCAAGCCTGTCCCGGCAGAATTAAAAAACTTAACAGGGCAACCATTAAAGCAATACGGGCTATAATCATCATCTTCCCCCCTACAGGTATTTGCGAATCTCTTCCTTCAGCCGTTCCTCATCTACAGGGTCAACATACGTACCGCTAGTATGCAGCGCCTGTTTTCGGCCACCATGATTCCTCACCCAACCGCTAAGAGCAAAATACACTAATACTATTCCGGTAAGCGCAGCCAGGGGTGGGATTACCCAGGCTGTTAAGTTAAAACCTTTTTTGGTAGGCACAGCCAAAATCTCTTCCCCATAAATCCCTACATAGTAATCGATAATTTGCTCCTTGGTTTGCCCGGCAGCCAGTTTCTGCTTAATATCCTGCCTGATCTGTTCTGACTCACTGCCACCACATTTATCCAAGGTTTCCCCCGAATGTCCAGGACTCTTCAGACTGGCATAAATGTTATCATACGTCGCTGCAACAGCAATACCCGGGATAATTAGATAAGCTAACATAATAATTATCAATACTATCCGATAAGCTTTCACATCGTCAACTCCGTTCCAGATACTTTGTCCCAACGCCGCTGCCCTTACCCGGCCACAAAGCAAATATGGTACCCAGAATCAACACATAACCCCCAACCCATAGCCATTTGACCAACGGATTAATATTAATCTTGAAGCTGACGGTTTGGTTCTCCTCCCAGCCGGCCAGGATTAAATAAAAATCTTCCAGCCAGGTACTGTTAATTGCCGGTTCGGTTGAGGGCTGTTCCGTGGTAGGATAAAAAACTTTTTCCGGCCTGATTGGGATCGCCTGCTGACCATCTTTGCTCACATTGGTATCAGCATAAACAATGACGTTTTTACCTCTGTTAATTTGCTGCAACCCGTTGAATGTAACTGTATAGCCGGCAACCTGAAAGGTCTGCCCCGGTTTCACGGTTTGGTTAAATTCCTGATTGTAAATATTTGACCCGGTTATCCCCACAATCATCATTACAACACCCATGTGAACTATATAGCCGCCGTATCTCCGCCGGTTACGCATCAACAAACGGCCAAAGCTGAGGCCCCAGCCTTCCCCGGTCATA
>CAZWUW010000085.1:0-11955 GCA_964636895.1 uncultured Eubacteriales bacterium | reverse complement strand
CTAAAAATCAGCGGAGGTGAACATGTAAATGGGTAAGGAAGATATTTTGAAAAGGGCGATGAACGCAGTGATTGACGGTGATGAAGATGTTGCGGTGGCAGTGGCCAATCAGGCTATTGCGGAAGGAATTAATCCGGTGGAAGTGATTTCGGACGGTCTCTCGGCAGGCATGACAAAAGTCGGGGATATGTTTAATAGTGAGGAGATTTCGCTGCCATTTGTTATCGTTGCGGCCGAGGCTATGACCAAGGCCATTGCCATTTTGGAACCACATATTCCGGAAGAGGGAAAAGGGGAAAAAATGGGTACCGTGGTATTAGGGACGGTAGAGGGTGACATCCATGATATCGGTAAGGGTATTGTAGCAACTATGTTGCGGGTATATGGTTTCGAAGTGCATGACCTGGGCCGGGATGTTCCGGTACAGGCGTTTATAGATAAGGCAAAAGAGGTGCAGGCTGATATTATCGGTTCTTCAACCCTGATGACTACTACATTGCCTGGTCAGAAGGCTTTGCAGGAAGCTCTCCAGGCAGCCGGGTTAAACGTCAAAACCATGGTTGGCGGTGCTGCCGTCAATCAGCAATGGGCTGATAAAATCGGCGCCACGGCGTATGGTGAAAATGCTAGCCAGGCTATTGCTTTGGCCAAAGAATTAGTTGGGCACTAAATTTTATCGGAGGTGAAAACATGAAAAGAGGATTTCAGGCCGGTTTTGATGAAAGACGTGGCTTTAGTTTAACCATGTTTAGTAAAGATGAGCTGGAAGAGCTGCATTATGCGACCCTGGAAGTGCTTGAACAGGTAGGTATTAAGGTGTTTTGCGACGAGGCGCTGGATATCCTGGACGGGGCCGGTGCCGATGTGGAAAGAGCAACCAATACGGTAAGATTTCCTCAGTTCCTGGTGGAAGATGCTATCCGCTCGGCACCCCGGAAGCTATTGTTGGCCGGCCGGGACCCCAAGCATGACATGATTATAGAAGGGCGCAGGGTTGGCTTTACGAACTTTGGGGCCGGGGTAATGATTGTTGACCCATACACCGGCGAGTTGAGGGAAACCACTAAAAAAGATGTGGGCAACACTGCCTTGGTCTGTGACGCTATGGATAGTGTGGACATTTATTCCAGCGCCGTAGTAGGCCGGGATATGCCGGAGGCTACCGTGGATCTGCACGAGGCGGAAGCTTTCCTCTCCAATACCAGCAAGCACTGCCAGCATATCGACCTGACCGGCGGGGCCGGGGCCAGGGGTTACCTGGAGATGGGCGCGGCAATAGTCGGCGGTGCGGAAGAATTGCGCCGGCGGCCGGTAATATCCGCTTTGGTCTGCCCGGTAAGCCCGCTGCAACTGCATACCAACACCTGTGAAATAATAATTGAATTTGCCCGCGCCGGGGTTCCCGTTAATATCCTTTCTATGGCAATGTCCGGGGCATCCTCGCCGATTACCCTGGCCGGCACGCTGGTTACCCATAATGCCGAAGTTTTATCCGGTATTGTGCTGGCCCAGGCTACCCGTAAGGGCGCACCTATTATCTACGGCAGTTCCACCACCACTTTTGACCTGACCTATGTAACGGCACCCGTAGGCGCGCCGGAGCTAGGTATGATCAGTGCCGGGGTAGCCGAACTGTCCAACTTTTACCGGTTGCCGAGTTATGTAGCCGGTACCTAGGGGGATTCCAAACTTTCCGATGCTCAGGCCGGCCACGAAAAAACAGTGACCGCATTATTGCCCGCGCTGGCCGGAGCCAATTTGATTTATGGGTTGGGTATGCTGGAGCTGGGAGTAACCTTCAGCTACGCCCAATTGCTGATTGATGACGAGATTGCCACCATGGTTAAACGTGTAGTGCAGGGCATTGCCGTTAACGATGAGACAATGGCTGTTGATGTGATCAAGCATGTCGGGGGCGGGAAAGATTTCCTGGGCCAGCGGCATACTAGAGATTTCATGGCCAAAGAGCAATCCAAACCAAAGCTTATTGACCGGCGCATGAGAGGTGCCTGGCAGAGCCGCGGCGGTAAATCCATGGCCGAGCGGGCCAGTGAAAAAGCTATTGAAATACTGGAAAACCATAAGCCTACGCCGTTGCCGGAGGATGTTCAAAAGAAATTTCAGGAGATCATCCGGCGGGCGGAGGCTGAACAAAAATAATAAAGGGGCGGTGAAAAAATGAGTAAGGAAGAATTATTAAAACAGGCCGCCCAGTCCGTGGTTGACGCTGACCGGGAGGCGGCCGTAGCAATTGCGGAAAAAGCTGTGGCGGAGGGGGTTGACCCCGTTGAAATGATTAATAACGGTTATTCTGCCGGCATGTCCGAGGTAGGCGAGCTTTTTGACAGTGGTGAGATGTTTTTGCCGGAACTGATTATGGCCTCAGATGCCATGGTTGCTGCCGTTAATGTCCTGGAGAAGGCCATGCCGGTCGAAGAACGGTCGGAAAAAGCAGGGGTGGCGGTGCTGGGCACTATTGAAGGGGATGTGCATGATATCGGTAAAGGCATTGTAGCCACCATGTTAAGGGTTTACGGCTTTGAAGTACATGATTTGGGCCGGGATGTAGCCATCAGCACTTTTGTGCAGAAAGCCAAAGAAGTAAATGCGGACATTATCGGTACTTCTGCCCTGATGACTACTACCCAGGTAGGCCAGAAGGCGCTGGAAGAAGCCCTTAAAGCAGCAGGTCTGCGGGATAAGGTGAAGACTATGGTAGGCGGTGCGGTAGTTACCCAGCGCTGGGCGGACAAAATCGGTTCCGACTTATACGCCGAAAATGCCACGGAAGCCGTTATAAAATTGAAAGAATTATTTAGCTAATAGGAGGTGGTAAAGTTGAAAAAATATTTGACTCGCATGGGTGACGGTCAGCGGGTAGAAATGACTGTCGATGAATTGCGGCGGGATTTGGAGCTGGGCACGCAGGAAGCGGCAAAAAAGGGGAAAATAGCGCCCCTGACGGCGGATGATTTAAATTATATATTGGAGATATTTACTAATACCAACAAAATCGTTAGTGTGGAACCCGGTAATGAAGTGCCGCTAACCCATGATATCGGCAGTTTGCGCTTGATGGGTGACCAGTGTAACAGCGGTGTGGGTATCCCTATCAGCCGGCTGCAGGGCATTCAGGTGCATGAACGGGCTTTGGCCGCCGATACTTTTGAGCTGGGACATATTGATTATAGCTACAAACCGGTAAAACCAATTATCTCCATGGAACAGCAGGAGATGGAAAACGCCCTGTTATCCACTATTGTCCCGCTTTTTTATGGTGCTATGCCCAACATGGGGACTTATTATCGACCGGACGGCCCTTTTGGCAACCCTTCGGACCTTTTGCCCATGGGTAAAATCCAGGAGGCTCGGGAAGCACAAGAAGGCGCAATCGAACATGCTACCAGGGATATGATTTACATTGCGGAAAAAATGTCGGCTGTCGGTGCTGACGGCATCAACTTTGATACCACCGGTGCCGCTGGTGATGCGGATATGAAAGCAACCTTGCATGCCGTGGAATACATTAAGCAAAATACCAATCTGGCTGTGGAAGTCGGTATGGCCGGTGAGTTTGTGCTGGGTATTCACGGTGCCCTGGAATACGACGGGGTGCGGCTGGCAGGTTTATATCCCCACCAGCAGGTAAAACTGGTGGAGAAGGCCGGTGCCGATATATTTGGACCGGTGGTAAACACCAATACCGGTAAATCCATGGCCTGGAACCTGGCCAGAGCAGTGACTTTTATTAAGGCGTGTGTAGAAGTGGCGAACATCCCTATTCACGTTAACGTGGGCATGGGTGTAGGCGGCATCCCGGTATTTGAAACCCCGCCCGTGGACAGTGTGACCAGGGCTTCCAAAGCCATGGTGGAAGTTGCCAAAGTAGACGGGTTGTAGGTGGGTGTGGGTGACCCCTTTGGCATGCCGGTAGCTCATGGGATGGCAGCAGGAATGGGTGGAATTAGGACCGCCGGAGATCTGGTGGCCCGGATGCAGATGGTGCGCAAGATGCGCATCCAGGATGCTAAAGCCTATGTTGCCGACAAGCTAAAGGTAGCGCCAATCGACCTGTCGAATGAGCACGTAATGAGGGAAGTCCGCGAGGAGCTGGACATCGGGATCATTACGGCAGTTCCGGGTTGCGCTAAGGGGATAGAGGCGAAAGCAAAGATTGCTGAACTGCTGGGGATAGAAATTAACAGTGTCCGGCGGATAAGAAGCAAAATCGGATAATATTGATATTAGCGTAATACTTAACAGGATGACGGCATAATAGGGTTTATACCGTCATCCTGTGAATTGCGCAGTATTTGGCAGGGAGTTTTTATGATCGGGGTGAGCTGGCGTGCATGCTAACAGTGACCGGAGCATAGATGAAATATTTGCCGCGGTGGCCCGGGAGCACGGGGTTGATATTTATGCACTGGATGTGCGGAAAATAATCCCCAGGCCAAGTGTCAGGCTAAAGTGCCTGGTGCCTTTATGTGAATATTACGGTGTTTGTAAGGTTTGTCCGCCGCATATTCCCGGGGTGGCAGAATTCCGGGAGGCTTTGGGTGATTACCGGCAGGCCTATTTAGTTGTATTGCGGGAAAGAATCAAAAACATTGCCGATTATCAGACGGATTTTAGCGCCGAACTGCGGCTGGCGGAGGCGGTTGCGGCCCTGGAGCGGGCTGCTTTTGAGCAGGACTGTTGTCAGGCAATGGGGCTTTGTGTGGGAGGCTGTAAGCTTTGTCCGACCTGTGCGCCGTCAGATGAACCATGCCGGCACCCTTTTAAGGCCCGACCCAGTCCTGAGGGCTTTGGCATTGATATTACTGGACTGGCGCGGGAAGCAGGCGTGCCGGTGGAATGGCCGCCGGCAGAATACGTGAATTTTTTGGGCCTGGTCCTGGTATAACGGTTCATAAATGGTTTGAGGCAGCAATACAGTTAGTCATAGCGGGAGTGGATTTTTATGCTGGAAAAATATGTGCAAGTAAGCGAAGGGGTTGTCGGCCGGGAAAACGAAATTAAAGCCATTCTGGCGGCAATGGATGCCGGTAAGCATATCCTGCTGGAAGGGCCGCCCGGAACGTCCAAGTCCACTTTGCTGCGAAAAATTGCCCGGGCAGGCAACATCCCTTTTTATATAGTGGAAGGTAACATTGATTTAACACCAGCCAAGCTGGTAGGGCATTTTAATCCGGCCAAGGTGATGGCAGACAGCTATTTGCCCGATTACTTTGAAAAAGGGCCGCTGACCAAGGCCATGGAGGAAGGGGGTATCCTGTACATCGAGGAGTTTAATCGTATGCCGGCAGATGTTTCTAATGTGCTAATTACTCCGATGGAAGAAGGAGAAATGTATATCCCCCGGTACGGAACGGTGCAGGCAGTACGTCCTTTTACCGTTATTGCCGCCCAGAACCCTTATGATGATGTTGGTACCGTTAGGGTCAGCAGGGCTTTCATGGACCGTATTTGCCTGATTAAAATGGATTACCAGTCGGAAGCCGAGGAACAGGAGGTTGTTCGGTGGCGGACCGGCTGTACAGAGCCGCAGGTGATAGAGTTGGCAGTCAGGATGGTGCGTAAAACCAGGGAGCACCCGGACATTAAGCTGGGCGCGTCGGTCCGGGCAGCTATTGATTTGGTAGATGTTTTTGCCAGCTTGCAGAAGCTGGACGAACGGCCGGCCGGTAATTTTTTAATGGCCGCCGGCATGGCATTGGTTAATAAAATCTGGCCCAATGAGATGGCAGCCAGAAGTCCGGAGGAAATTATAGCCGATATTTGGGAGAGTTTCCGCGTACAATACAAGGATTTGGCCGGCAGTAAAAAAGAATTTGCCACCGAGCAAATATTGTCACCGGCAGTACACGAAGACACTGCGGAAAGGGAGCCGGAGCTTAAAAAAAAAAAGATGACCGCTATGTAGGTAACCGGTTTCTGGATGAGGTGATGGTCAATGCCTCCTATTATTTCCGGGTGGCCTCCTACTTAAATGCCCACCCGGAAGAAATGCCCCTCTTTTTTGAAAAAGCCGATGCCCTGGAGGTTTTTGCTGCCGTTTTCGGTATGTTGAAGCCACAAGTACGCGACTTGGCAGTAAAGATTGCCAGCCGGCTGATAATAAAAATAGCCCGGCAAATTGCCGATACCGGATACCGGTCCGGTCGCCTTAAACTGATTCAGGGCTTTGCTGACGGTACCGAGATTGAGTTGGACCGCAGCCTGGAAAACTATACGGAAGCGCCCGAAAAAGGCATTTTGGACAATATTGTATCATATACCCGGCAAAAAGAGCGTAAAGCCTTTGTAGTCATGTTGGACCACAGCTATTCGATGAAGGGGATGAAAATTATCCTGGCCGCCATTACAGCGGCTGCTATTGCTCGGCATTTTAAAAGGGATTATGCCATATTGGCTTTTAATAATAAGGTTACGGTATTAAAAGGGCTGGATGACCGCACCGGTCCGGAAGAGGTGCTGGAGAGGTTGTTTGCCCTGGAACTGCAGGGTGACACTGACGTACGCCTGGTTTTGGAGGCCGGGATGAAGCAGGTGAGCAGGTTTGAACGTAAAACCGGGCTGCTTTTAACTGACGGCGCTTGGAACCAGGGGGGTGACCCGCTGGGCGCCGCGGCCCGGTATGATAAGCTCAGTGTAATAGCTTTTCCGCCGGCCAAGCACGAAAAAATTCGTCAATTGGCAGTTAGAGGCAAAGGGGGTTTTTCTTATGTCGAAAACGAGACCGGTATAGCCGGGGCTATATTAAAGTGTCTTAATTGAAGTGTCTTAATTGAAGTGTCTTAATTGAAGTGTCTTAATTGAAGTGTCTGGCGAAGCGGCTAAACCGATGCGGCTAAACCGAAGTGTTAAACAGGAAAAGGCGGGTGGTGAAAATGCCAAAGGGCCAAAAAACGAGTTCCGGCGGCTGGTTGGGTATGGGTCTGCAGTCTCTTACCCCGGCTGAGTTGGATGATATCCACGGTGCCACGCTGAAAATATTGCAGTACACCGGTATATATGTGTACAGCCGTAAGGCGTTGGAGATTATGGCCAATGGCGGGGCGGACGTTGATTTTACCACCGGCAGGGTACTTATTCCTGCCTATATGGTGGAAGAAGCGATTGAATCAGCGCCGTCCTGTATTATTTTGGCCGCCAGAAACCCTGGCCACGATGTCTTTGTAGGCGGCAAAAGGGTGCATTTTACCACTTTTGGCGCCGGTTCCCGGGTAGTTGACCCCCTGACCGGCAAAATACATGATGCCACCAAAACAGATGTGGGGTTAACTGCCCTGGTTTGTGACGCCATGGATAATGTCGATATTTTTACCTGTACACTGGTGGCCACCGACATGCCCCATGCCACTTCCGGCCTGCATGAGGCGGAGGCTTTTCTGCTTAATACAGGAAAACACTGCCAGCATGACCACCTTGATGACGGGGCGGAAGCCAAAAGCTTTTTTGCCATGGCGGCCGCAATTGCGGGCGGGTGGGAAGAACTGAAAAAGCGGCCTATCGTTTCCACCATGGTCTGTCCGTCCAGTCCGCTGCAGTTGCCGCGCGGGGTGGCGGAAATTATTATGGAGTCCGCCCGCGCCGGGGTGCCGGTAAATATTGTGCCTATGGTGATGGCCGGGGCCACCGGCCCGGTCACTTTAGCCGGTACGCTGGTGGTGCAAAATGCAGAGGTGCTCGGCGGCATTGTTTTACACCAGTTGACAAACCGGGGAGCGCCGGTGATTTACGGCAGCTCGTCCACCATTTTTGACCTGACTGCTTTAACTGCCCCCGTTGGCGCGCCGGAACTTGGCATGCTGAGCGCAGCTACTGCCGAACTGGCCAGGTTTTACCTGTTACCCAGTTTTGTAGCCGGTACATAGGGCGATGCCAAACTCACCGATATGCAGATTGGCCATGAAAAATCTCTTTCCACCCTAATCCCGGCGCTGGCCGGGGCAAATATCATCTATGGCATGGGGATGATGGAACTGGGAGTAACTTTCAGTTTCATTCAGTTAATGATAGATGATATAATAGTAGACAATATAAAAAATATTATCAAGGCGGACGATGGCCTGCATAAATTATCAGATTCCGGGTGGCTGGATTATTTGCCGGGAAAAGGATTCCCGGCGGCACTCCAGTCTCCGCGCCGGGTCGGTGGGCAGGCAAGGCTGCGTGGTGCGGCTGAATACGGTAACGGGTATGCTAGCGGCTATGGTTCTGGGCGGCCGGATATTGTGGAGCTGGCCCGACAAAAAGCTATGGCCATTATGCAATATCATAAACCGGAGCCATTGCCGTCTTCTGTACGGCAGCGCATCAGGGATATCATCCAGGAGGCGGAGGAATGTGCGGCCGGTAGATGAGCAGGAAGAGCCAAGTCAAAATGAATAAGAGCCTAGCTAATAGGAAGGTGATGCACTTGATTAAACTAAAACACTTTATGATTATAAACCCGTGCAGCTTGCTTCCTGAGGACACCGTAGAGAAGGCCCGGATACTGCACCAGAACTGCAAATATACGGCCATACCGGTACTCAATGCGCAGCATAAAGTGATGGGGATCCTGAGCAAGGAGGCATTGCTGGACAAGGGAATAAAAGACTCTGCACCGGTAAAATCAATCATGACCACGGACGTTCCTGCTCTGTTTGAAGATGACGACTTGGCTACGGTGCGAGACAAAAAATACCGGGGTCTGCCCACTATTCCAGTTGTAGGTATTCACGGCGGGCTGGTGGGTATCATTAGTGATCCGCAAATATTGGTGGACGGATATGATGACATTCTCGCCGGTCTGACCGAGGTTTTTGGCGATAAGTTTGATGATATTGCTGATCACGGTATTATTGTTATTGACGAAGACGGTCAGGTTGTCAGTTTTAACCGCCGGGCGCAGAGAATCCTGGGCGTGCAGGCCAAAGAAGTATATAAAATCCATATAAACATGATTATTCATGAATCCCGCCTGTGTGAGGTGGTGAAAAAAGGCAAGCCCCATTTTCAGCAGCGGATGGTGACTGATAATAATATTACTCTCTGTACCAACCGTTTTCCCATTAACAATGCGAAAAAAGTTATTGGCGCTTTCGGTATTTTTGAGGATGTAACCGAAAAGGAAAAACTACAGACCAATATCAGGCATTTGCGCAGTTTAAATATTGAATTAATCGGCGTCCTGGAATCAATTGATGATGGCATTGTGGTACTGGACGAAGTTGGCAAAATAATTAAGATTAACTCTGCTTTTGAGAAACTGGTGGGTATTTCGGCTATTGATTGCCTTGGCTCGGATATTGATCGTGTACCGGAAATAGGCAACATTCCAGAATTTGTCTATGGTGAAATCTTCCGAAAAAAAAGGCCATTTAATTTTATTGAGATTCTAAACGGCAGGGAAATCCTGGTTTATGGCAATTATATGCTGGACGGCGACGGCAAGCTGACTAAAATTATTATTACCCTGAAGGACCTGAATCAGTTTAATGAAATGATTCAAAACCTTCAGGTGGCCAAGGAAATGACGGCCCGGTACTACACGGAACTGGAGCAGATTACGAATAAAATTAACCAGGAAGACATGATTGCCAGCAGCGGGGCGATGAAGCGGGTAGTAAATCTGGCCCTGCGGGTGGCGCAGGTGGATTCCAGCGTGCTGATTATGGGTGAAACCGGGGTCGGGAAAGAGGTTTTGGCCAGAGCCATTCATAAGTGCAGCCGGCGGATGGAAGAGGCATTTATCAAGCTGAACTGTGGTGCCATACCGGAAAACCTTTTGGAGTCCGAGTTATTTGGCTATGAATCCGGCGCTTTCACCGGGGCAAAGCGGGAAGGTAAGCCAGGGCTTATTGAGCTGGCCGACGGCGGCACCCTCTTTTTGGATGAGATTGCCGACTTGCCCATGAACCTGCAGGTAAAACTCCTGCGGGTGCTGCAGGAGCGGGAAATTCAGCGGGTTGGCGGGGTAAAAGTGAAAAAAGTGGATTTCCGCCTGATTGCCGCCACCAACAGAAACCTGGAAGAGATGGTAAAGAAAAAGGAATTCCGGGAAGACCTTTTTTACCGGCTAAATGTTGTACCGGTGCTGGTACCCCCGTTAAGGGAACGGAAAGAAGATATTGTGCCGCTGGTAATCTTTTTTCTGAATAAATTTAATAACCGGTACAGCATGGTCAAAAAATTCTCGCCGGAAGTGATCCAGAGCTTCTTAAAACATGATTGGCCGGGTAATGTCCGGGAATTGGAAAACACCATTGAACGGTTAGTGGTAACCAGTGATAGTAACCTAATTGTGCCGGAAAACCTGACGGAAAATACGCAGATTGCCGATAATAACGAGAATTCAACAATGTATTTGCGGAATGTTTTGGAAGAAACAGAAAAGCATCTGCTTTTGCAAGCCATTGAACAGTGCAAAACCACCCGGGAAATGGCGGCGGCTCTCGGTGTCAGCCAGTCGGCGGTGGTGAAAAAAATGCAGAAATACGGTATTACCAAAATTCCGGCGGTATAAATTCTGAACACAGGATGGATTCAGGCGGGGTAACGTACTCTTGACAGTTATTGTCCGGTCGGATAAAATAAGAAGCATTTCAGATATTATTCCTGCTAAGTGCGTGCTTGCAGGGTTTGAGCGAAGACGCTCTCTGTCGGAAACGGATTATCGTTTCCGACAGAGAGCGTCTTCTTTTTTGCCCGCTGGCAAAGTATAAGCATAATCCGGCGCTTGGCACCAAATGCAGCAATATAAGCAGCGAAAGGTGATGATACTCTTGAACTGTGAATTAACCGGTGTTTTGGAAGCATTTAACGATGGCATCATTTTGCTGGATGATACCGGTATGGTGATGCAGATTAATTCTGCCGTTGAGCATTTGACTGGGGTGGCGGCAGATAACTGTCTGGGCGGGGACATCAGGGAGATTGCGGAATTGGGTCCGGTGCCTGACTATATATATCACAAAGTGCTGGAAAAAAAAGGCGCCGGTAATATGATGGAACAAATCAATGGACGGCAGCTGTTTATTTCAGGCAATTATATCCTGGACAGCGAGGGGAAGCTTACCCGGGTGATAATTGTCATCAAAGATTTGCATCAATTGCACGAATTATTGCATAAGCAGCGTTTAACCAATCAGCAGGCCGACCGGCAGGGGGATGTGATTGCCGGCAAGTTTAATTGCCGCCACCAACAGGAACCTGGCGGAAATGGCAGCTAAGAAAGAATTCCGCGAAGACCTTTTTTACCGGCTCAATGTTGTGCCGGTAGCCGTGCCTCCGCTGAGGGAAAGAAAGGAAGATATCCTGCCGCTGGTCAGCTTTTTCCTTGACAAATTCAATCAGAAATACGGCCTGGGCAAGAAAATCTCTCCCGAAGTTATCCGCAACTTACTGCAATATGACTGGCCCGGCAACGTCCGGGAACTGGAAAACACGATTGAACGCCTGGTGGTATTGAGCGAATCCGGCATGATTCTGCTGCAAAACCTGGTAGAAAACACCCATATCGCCAAGCCGAAAAACAGTTCAATTTTGTACCTGCGGCATGTGCTGGCGGAAAAGGAGAAGCATTTGATTATGCTCGTCACTCAACAGTACCATACTACCCGTGAGATGGCGACGGCGCTTGGGGTCAGCCAGTCGGCGGTGATGAAGAAAATGCAGAAGTACGGGATCACTAAAATACAGGACGGTCAGGATTTGCAGCACATCAGCGGCAGATAATAGCTTTTGTGGCAAGAAGAACGGTCAAACCACCGTTCTTTTTTTGTTGGTTTTGGTAATATGTAATAACAACACTATTGACAACTTATGACAGATAATGACATTATTTCCCTCCGGATGATAGCCATGTTTCGACATGTACTAAGGAAATCCTCGCTTATAATAGAAATAATGGGATAAAAGGCAAATAATTCTTAATTGTTTCATATTTTTTATTTTCTAAAGGGA
>CAZWUW010000084.1:0-12142 GCA_964636895.1 uncultured Eubacteriales bacterium | reverse complement strand
TTTTGTACCTGAATAAACCCCATATTGGGACAGATGTTTTGCGTACGGTGGTCAAAAACCTACGGCAGCATTTGCTGTCCCTGGGTGGCCGGATAGTGTTCAACGCCCGCGTAAGTGACCTGTTCCTGGACGGCGACAGGATAGCGGGTTTGATAATCAATGAAAAGGACGAATTGGCGGCGCGGGTGGTAGTGCTGGCTATCGGTCACAGCGCCCGGGATACATATGCCATGCTGGCGCGAAAGCCTGTGCGGCTGGAGCCGAAGGCTTTTGCTGTGGGCGTCCGGGTGGAGCACCCGCAGTCTCTGATTGATGAGTCCCAGTACGGTAATTTTGCCGGCCATCCGGCTTTGGGGGCGGCAGACTACCAACTGGTATATAAAAACAAGGACCTGGACCGGGCGGCTTATACTTTTTGTATGTGTCCGGGCGGGCAAGTGGTGGCTGCCGCCTCGGAGGAAGAGACGGTGGTGACGAACGGAATGAGCAATTACGCCCGGGATTCGGGCGTTGCTAACAGTGCCGTGGTAGTTTCTGTGGGGCCGGATGATTATCCTAGCGGCGGGGCGCTGGCCGGCGTTGAGTACCAGCGTATCTGGGAGCGGCGGGCCTTTGCCTTGGGCGGGGGGAACTACAATGCCCCGGCTCAGTTGATGGAAGATTTTTTGGCCGGCCGGGAGAGTGCAGCACTTAACGGGGATGTTACGCCTACCTACCGGCCGGGGGTAACACCGGCGGACCTGCACGGGTGTATGCCGGATTATGTTTCGACGATGCTGGAAGAGGCTTTTGTGGATTTTGGCCGCCGGCTGCGGAACTTTGATTACCCCTTGGCCGTCTTAACAGGTATAGAGACCAGGACGTCCGCGCCGGTGCGGATTGTGCGGCTGGACGACCTGCAGGCTGATGGCGTGGCCGGGTTATATCCGGCAGGGGAAGGGGCCGGTTATGCCGGCGGGATTGTCAGTGCTGCTGTTGATGGAATCAGGGTGGCGGAGGCAATTATGGCAAGATATGCTAAGGATTGACGGAGGGAGAAAAAACTATGCGCAAGTTATTCGGTACTGACGGTGTACGGGGAGTTGCCAATAAACTGCTTACTCCTCTATTGGCTTATAAACTTGGCCGGGCGGGGGCATATGTACTGACCAGGGATTATCAAGGCGGGGCCTGACCGACCATTGTAATAGGCAAGGATACCCGTATTTCCGGGGATATGCTGGAGGCTGCGCTGACAGCCGGTATTTGCTCGGTGGGGGTAGACGTTTTGCGGGTTGGCGTACTGCCGACCCCGGCGGTAGCTTACCTTACCAGAGCGTTGCAGGCTACTGCCGGGGTAGTGATTTCTGCTTCCCACAACCCGGTGGAAGATAACGGGATTAAGTTTTTTGCTGCTACCGGTTATAAGCTGCCGGATGAAGTGGAGGCACAGATTGAATATTTGCTGGAAACCACGCTGGATGACCTGCCCGCGCCTACCGGTGCGGATGTAGGCCGGGTGCGGGAAGTGCCCGATGCTGCCGACCGCTACGTGGAATTTGCCAAAAGCACGGTGGATGTAAGGTTAGACGGCCTCAAAATTGTGGTGGACTGCGCCAACGGAGCTGCTTTTGAAGTGGCGCCGCAGATATTGCGGGAGTTGGGTGTGGAAGTAATACCTATTTTTAATGCACCTGATGGTGTAAATATCAACCGGGAATGTGGTTCCACTCATCCTGAGGTGGTTGCCGACCGGGTGCGGGAATACGGAGCCGACCTAGGTCTGGCGCATGATGGGGACGCTGACCGGGTGATAGCCGTGGATGAGCAGGGCAACATCGTGGACGGGGATTTTATCATGATGATTTGCAGCACGCACCTGAAAGAATGCCGGAAATTACCGCAGGATACCGTGGTGTTAACGGTGATGAGCAATCTGGGCCTGCACCTGGGTCTGAAAAAAGCCGACATCCGTGTATTGGAGACCCAGGTGGGGGATCGCTATGTGCTGGAAGAGCTGCTGCGGAGCGGCGCCAAATTTGGCGGGGAGCAGTCCGGGCACATTATATTCCTGGATTACAATACTACCGGTGACGGAATTGTGACGGCGTTGCAGTTGATTTCGGTGGTCAAGAAGACCGGCCGGTCTTTATCCGCTTTGGCGGCTCAGATGCAGCGGCTGCCTCAGGTGCTGGTGAATGTGCGGGTCAGCGATAAGGCTTTGGCCATGAATAATGCCGATGTTGTGGCGGCCATTGAAACCGGTAAAGCCAGACTTGGTGACCGGGGCCGGATTTTGGTGCGCCCGTCCGGTACTGAGCCGAAGGTGCGGGTGATGGCGGAAGGCCCGGATGAAAATGAATTGCAGGAGCTTGTGGATGATATTGCGGCGGTGATCAGCCGGGTTGATAGATAGTAAATGGGCGTTTTTGAAAGGGGTGAGGCCGCAGATTTATAAAATTTGAATAGGACAATTGAATTGTGACAGATAACTGAATAATGCAGACAACTGAATAAGGTAAAAGCGCCAGGACTCTCGCGCCGCCATTTATAATGGCGGAACGCCTGAGTTGACGAGGACGGGGGTTAATCGATATTTCGGCGGATGCCCTCCGGTAGGCCATAACCGTAAAAGCGCCACAAAACCGGCCAGTAATGGCCGGCACAAAAGGCGCCGGATGGCGTTGAGCTTTTTTAATAAAGAGTGGAGGTAATTGCCTAAATGTGTGGTATTGTTGGATATATCGGGGAAAAATCGGTTGTCCCCATTTTAATTGAAGGTATGAAGAAGCTGGAGTACCGGGGCTATGATTCTGCCGGTATTGCCGTGATTGAGAATAAAAAGATTGTTGTTTCAAAAAGTGTTGGCCGGCTGGCTAACCTGGAGAACAAACTAAGTGCTTATACGCCTGAGGGAGCCATTGGTATCGGGCATACGCGCTGGGCCACCCACGGTCGCCCGTCGAACAAAAATTCTCATCCCCATAATGACTGCACTGGGGAATTTGCTGTGGTACACAATGGGATTATTGAAAATTATATTGAATTGAAAGAGGAATTAGAAGCTCAGGGGCATAAGTTCAAATCGGAAACCGATACCGAAGTGCTGCCGCATCTGATAGAATCGCTTTATCAGGGCAACCTGGAAGCAGCGGTGCGTCAGGTGCTGGCTAAGGTTGAGGGTTCTTATGCGATGGTGGTGCTGGCCAAAAAGGAACCAGGCAAACTGGTGGCGGCCCGCAAAGACAGTCCGCTGGTAGTGGGACTGGGCAAAGGCGAGTATTTTTTGGCCTCTGACATCCCGGCTATCCTCAATCATACCAGGGATATCTATATCATTAATGACGGTGAAATAGTAGTGCTGACCAAAACCGGGGTAAATATTACGGATATGTCCGGGCAGTCTGTGGCCAAGGAAGTTTTTCATGTGGATTGGGACGCGGTGGCTGCCGAGAAGGGCGGATATCCGCATTTTATGCTGAAGGAGATTTTTGAACAGCCCAAAGCGGTGAGGGAAACCCTGGGCGGTCGTTTATCGGCTGATAACAAGTCGGTTATACTGAAGGAAATCGGTTTAAGCACAGAGGGCGTAAAAAATCTGCGGCAGGTATTTATCGTAGCCTGTGGCACGGCTTATCACGCCGGGTTGGTAGGTAAGTACTTCATTGAAGACCTGGCCCGCATCCCGGTGGTAGTCGATATTGCCTCGGAATTCCGGTACCGCAACCCGTTGATTGACGAAAATGACCTGATGGTGGTCGTCAGTCAGTCCGGGGAAACTGCCGACACGCTGGCAGCAATGCGGGAAGCAAAGAAAAAGGGCGCCCGGGTGCTGGCCGTGACCAACGTGGTAGGCAGCACCGTTTCCCGGGAGGCCGATGATGTGCTTTATACCTTGGCCGGCCCGGAGATTGCGGTGGCTTCTACCAAGGCTTATTCTACCCAGTTGATTGCTATGTTTTTGCTGGGCTTATATTTGGCTCAGGGACGGGGGACCATTTCTGAGCAGTTGGCTGAGGAATTGATTGTCGGCATGAAGCAATTGCCGGAGCAGATCCAGGCTTTGCTGGACAACCTTGAGGAGTTAGAAGCTTTTGTAAGAAAGTATGCTGAGTGCCAGAGCACCTTTTTTCTTGGCCGCAGCCTGGACTATGCCGTGGCTATGGAAGGCTGCCTGAAGCTGAAGGAAATCTCATATATGCATGCTGAGGCATATGCTGCCGGTGAATTGAAGCATGGGACATTAGCCCTGATTGTGGAGGGGGTGCCGGTGGTGGCGCTGGCAACCCAGATGGACGTATATGATAAAATGGTGAGCAATATTAAGGAGGTCAAAGCCCGGGAAGCAACGGTTATCGGGGTGACTTTTGAAGGTAACAGGGAGTTGAAGAAGGTTGTGGACCATGTCCTGTATGTGCCGGAAACACATAAGCTGTTATCGCCGGTACTGACGGTGGTTCCGCTGCAACTGCTGGCGTATCATATCGCCGTGGCCCGTGGTTGTGACGTGGATAAGCCGCGGAATTTGGCAAAAAGCGTAACTGTGGAGTAATTATAAAACCGGTGTAGCAGATGCACAAGTGGCCAATCCCCTTAATTACAAAATAATCCAGCAAAAATAATGAGATTCTATGAATTTGCGCGAATAAGGGTATATGACTCCAATTTCAGGGGGTTAATTCCAGATTATTTCACCAAGGCGGAAAAGCCTGTTCGAAGAAAGGAAACACCGCTATTATGCATTCCAGCATAAAGCGGTGTTTATCTTCAGTCTGTAAGGTCACCTATAAGGGTGGCCGTAATTTTTACCGCTACTATTTTAATTTAAATGCAGCAACCATATTTTGTAAGTCTGCTGCCATTTGAGACAAGGTACCTGCTTTTTGAGTCACCATGGCAGTAGAATCATTAACTTGGCTGGTAGCAGCGGAGATTTCTTCGGCGGAGGCGGTGCTTTCCTCAATAATCGAGGCTATGGACTGGATAGCGTCGGCAACTTCTATACTGTTTGCCGCCATTTCTTCTGTCATAGCTGTATTCTCTTCTGTGATAGCGGCCACATTTTCTGCAGCTTGGGACAACTGATTGATTTTGTCGGCGATCTGCTCCACGGCAGCAGCTACTTCTTCTGAAGACTGGCGGGTAAGCTCTACAGTTGACAAGATTTGACTTAGGGCTCGGCCTGCTTCCTTAACAACCTCAACCCCATTATTAACTTCACTGGTACCCTTTTCCATTGATTTTACTGCCGTATCCGTATTTTGTTGGATAGTATTAATTAACAGGGCGATTTCTTTAGTGGCTTTTCCAGAACGCTCGGCTAATTTTCGAACTTCATCTGCCACTACAGCAAAACCTTTCCCATGCTCACCAGCTCTGGCCGCCTCAATAGCTGCATTAAGAGCCAAGAGATTGGTTTGTTCGGCAATGTCATCAATGACTTGGATTATTTGGCCAATTTGTTCAGACTGTTTACCCAATTCAGTGATAATATCTGAAGAACTTATTACTGCTTCATGAATCCGACCCATGCCTTCGACAGATTTTTTAACCGCAGTTTCGCCTTCCAGGGCTGCTTTCAAGCTTTCATTAGAAGCAACTTTGATGCTTTCCGCTTGCTTAGCTGTAGCATCGATGTTATGCGCTACTGATGTTACAGCTTCACTCGTAACGGCAACGTTTCTCGCTTGATCTTGAGCACCGCTGGCAATAGAGTCAATGGACTTTCTTAACTGCTCAACCATATTAACTGCTTCATTAACAGATCTATTCTGCTCTGAACTCCCTTTTGCCAGCTCATCAATAGCACTGGCAATTTGATTAGAACCGATGTTTCCTTCTTCAGAGGACTTCTTCAAGGCTACACTGGTCGTTAACACATTATCAGCGGAATGCTGTACTTGTGTAATGACCTCCTTTAGATTAGCAACCATTTTTGTAACAGCAGCTGCCAAAACTTCTATTTCGTCTCCGGTTTTAATCTGGGGAACTTCTTTAGTAAGAATCTTTTGAGACACCTCTTCAGCAATTCCTGTGATGGCTATAACTGGTCTGGAAATGTTCCGAGACAAATACAGGCTTACAGCAACTCCAGTAATAATAGCAATAACAATGGTAATCATTTTGTTTCTAACACTTGCTTGGGTATGTGCTACAGCCAAATCAATTTTCTTAGCATTGGTCTGTTCCACGTAAGCTGCCCAGTCATCAGCAATTTTTTTAATTTGAGCTACGTGTGGCCTGCCAAGTATACATGTGGCCATGGCCTCAGGGACTTTCTTCTCCTGGGCCAACTTCATAACAGCCTCGCCATTAGCTTTATATTTTTTTTGATATTCTTTTAAATCACTCAAAAATTTCTGAGACTGGGAATCGGTAGCGAATATTTCTAGCTCTTTAACTACGGCATCGAATATTTTTATTTGGTCATAGAAACCTTGATAAAACTGTTTTTCGCCAAATATAACAAATCCCCGAACTGAACTGATTTGTTCTAAAGCTGCTGTCCGTGCTTGCCACACAAGAGAGCTAAGGCGTGCACTTTGTGATGCAATTAATTGGTATTCTTCTTCCTGATCGTACATTCCAGAAATACCATTGTAACCAACAACCGCAGTTAACAGTAACATGATTGCAAACCCTGCCATAATTTTGCTGCTCAGCCTTAATTTCATTGAAGTACTCCTTTCATAATAAGGTTTAAAACGGGTTATCACAGACCACTAAGTAATCTATTTCACAAACTTATATATTATATTAGCGCAAACGCAGTATACTGTCAATATTTTACTGATGTTGTCGTTTTTTGCTGTTATTTTTTGCCATTTCTTGATTTATCCATAATACTGCGTTCAGGTCTTTTCTAAGTCCACTGTCAGTCTGAAGACGAAATAATGAGTTTCTTTTGCAATCTGAAAAACTCTTGCTGAAGCAAGGGTTATTATTGTGTCAGGGGATCCAATTTTTAAAATTCCTTTTTAATTGAGTTTATTTTGAACGGTTTTCTCTTGAAGAGAGTGCAAGAAATGAGTATAATATATTCAGTATAATAATATACCGAATATAAAAATATACCAGATATAGGAGGGCGCATATGAGCCGAGTGGAACGAAAAAAAGATGAAACAAAAGAAAAAATTATTAACGCTGCTATGGTACTATTTCGTAAGCAGGGGTTTGATGCGACCACAGTAGAAGAAATAGCAAAGGAAGCCGACGTGGCCTATAAAACCGTTTTTAATCATTTTCCTGTGAAGGAAGATATTATCATGGGATATTTAAACCGAAAAATTAAAGCAAGTGATACCGAAATACTTAATTTCTTATCACAAATTCCTGACACCAGAACCGGCTTGATAACAGCTTGGCGTAGTACGGGCGAATGGGCGGAAACGGTGCTGACAAGAGACCTTTACACTAAATCAATTGCTTACCGCTTGAGAAACATTAACGCGGTTCGCAGGGATCCGTCTCTAAGGGCGGGTTTTCAAATCACTTTAGTTAAAATTTTTCAACAGGGTCAGGAAAAAGGTGAAATCAGAAATGACCTATCTTGTGAAATTTTAGCGAACCAACTGGAGTTAATTATGTATGTTGACTTGTTGGAGGATCCCGATCAATTTTTATCCGGGGGGGTTATAGAAAGAAATGTTGACCTCATCTTGAAGGGGGCGGAAAAGAGGAATGCTTAAGATGAAAAATGATATTTTTTTAAGCTGGTCTGACGCGTTTCAACAAGAAGTCCCATTGGCAGGAGGAAAAGGGTGGAACCTTGGCAGACTTGAACGATACGGATTTACTGTTCCTGCCGGGGGTGTTCTTTCTACCCATGCTTTTCAGGTTTTTGTACTGGAAAACCACCTGCAGGAGTCCATTGATGAAGTATCGCAAAAAGTAACGATTAACAACATAGGGGCAGAAGATACCGAAACCTTACTGGCAACATTAAGAGAAAAAATCATGGACTGCAAAATACCTTCAAATGTCAAAGACGAATTGGCATCTGGGCTAATGACGGCAGGAATTATTGATCAACCTGTGGCTGTCAGGTCCTCAGC
Organism: uncultured Eubacteriales bacterium; assembly: GCA_964636895.1. Taxonomy (GTDB): domain Bacteria; phylum Bacillota; class Thermincolia; order Thermincolales; family CAZWUW01; genus CAZWUW01. Next base: position 4,107 of record CAZWUW010000084.1, on the reverse strand, counting down.
TACTGCCGAAGACTCTTCCAAGGCTTCTTTTGCCGGGATTCACACATCATTTTTGAACGTTACGGGCATCGAGAATATTTCCAAGGCTATTATTGAATGTTATGCCTCTCTTTGGACAACGCGAGCTGTCACCTATCGTAGGAAGATGGAAATCCCGGATTGTGAAGTACTGCCGGCGGTTGTAATAATGGAAATGGTGAATGCAAAAGCGGCTGGGATTGTATTTACATGTGATCCACGAACAGGGGAGAAGGGTGAAATAATTATAAGTGCTAACTTTGGCTTGGGTGAATCGGTAGTTGGAGGAGCTGTCGAACCTGATTTATACTATCTGGATGGGAGGCCTCATCATGCTTTGTCAAAGATAACAAAAAAGAAGATAGGGCTTAAAGAAGGACAAACGGTTATAAAGCCGGGCGGAGGAACAGAAGTTATCAGAATAGCGGGCCAAGACACGCGACAAGTATTGCCGGACCATGAAATAGTTAGGCTGAGTTCAATAAGCCAGCGGGTGTTGGATGCTTTGGGAGATGGAGAGCAGGACCAGGATATAGAGTGGGTATTTGATGGCCAGGAGTTCAAGGTAGTCCAGGCCCGACCAATAACAGTAGAACCAAAATGCAGTTTTCCGGAACTCGAAGGTCAGGTTCACATTTGGTCTAATGCCAATATGAAGGATGTTGTTCCCATGGTTTTGTCAACTTTGGAAAGACCTTTATTCCAAAGATTTTGTACTACTTGCCAGACTACTGCTTTTAAAGATGTTAACTATTCAATACCCAAAGAATGGGAGATCATAAAATATATTCAGGGGCGGGCTTATGTAAATTTATCAGTATTACAGTGGTGTTATTACGATACTTATGGGGTTCTGCCTAAGGATACCAACTTATTGGCGGGTGGCCACCAACCAGAAATAGCGGTTAAAGAGGGTAGCCCCTATGCCGGTGTTCAAGGATTAAAGAGGATATGGCGGTTGGTTAAGTCTTCCTTGTCAGTCAGAAAAGCTGGGCGGGATGCTCCAAAGTATTTTAACAAAATAACCCAGTATGTCTCCTCAAAAATGGCAGAAGACTTTACCGCTTTTTCTGATATAGAATTCATAGATATATATAATGATTGTACAGAAATAATGGAAGGTTATTACCCGATATATTGTTGGATTGTGGCTTTAGCAATGAACCCTGTTACGTTCATGCTTAGGACAATGGAGAAAAGGTTTTCTGACAAAGCGATTTCAGTAGTTAACGGACTCATGACCGGTGGCAGCAACCTGACTAGTGCGGAACAAGGATATGAACTGATCAGATTAGCTGAAATTGCCCGGGAAGATAAACAGAGTCAGAGTTTTTTCGAAGCAAAATCCTTTAACCCTTTGATGTGGGAAGAAAGGCTGCCAGAATCTTCACCCTTCAAACAATTATTCCGTACCTTCCTGGAGAAGTTCGGGCACCGTGGCGTTTATGAAACTGAGCTAAGCAACCCTCGCTGGAACGAAGACCCGTCATACCCATTGGAAGTTATAAGAAGTACTATACATACTGCTGATTTGGGCAAAATTAAGGCCCGCCAAAAAGAAAAAGAAGACAGGGCTTGGCAGGAAATCAATCAAAAACTGTCTTTTTTCCGCCGTGCATTAATCAGATATTGGGTTAAGGAAGCAAAGAAAGGCGCAGAACTAAGAGAAATGAGCCGTTCCGTGAATGTCAGGCTTTTCGGGCTCCTTAGAAAAATGTCCTTGGAGATAGGCCGCCGGTTTACTATTAGGGAAATTCTCAAAAACCAAGATGATATATTCCACTGTGCTTTTCACGAAATCTTTTCAATTTTGACCGGAAACTGGGATGGGATTGGGTTGGATTTCTTAGTGGCGGAACGTAAAGCCCAAAAATTAGAGTTGGATGCTATACCAGCACCTGACCTGATAATGGGCGAAGTTCCGCAGTTTACGGAACCAGTCCAACATATCACAGGCAACGGTCTTGCAGGAATGAGTGTTGCAGCGGGTACGGCAGCCGGCATAGCAAGGTTGATCCGCCATCCTGACGAAGGTAAGGGTCTGCAGTCAGGCGACATTATGGTAGTGCCTTCCACCGATCCCGGCTGGACGCCGTTATTTCTAAAGGTTTCAGCTATTGTGATGGAAACGGGCGGGTTTATGTCCCATGGGGCCATTGTAGCCCGTGAATATGGTATACCTGCAGTGGTTAATATTCCTGGTGTGATGAACATAATTAAAGACGGCCAAAACATTGTTGTTGACGGTGATGAGGGGAAGGTTTATCTGACATAAATGTAGAAAAACGATTTGCCTTCTGATGCTCTGTTGAAAGAGGATTTATGCAGCGGGTGCACAAAAAAACCACCTACTATAAAAGTAGATGGTCTTCGTTGCGTTGGGATAATCAAAATACCGGCACCACTGCGCCCTGGTACTTATCTTCAATAAACTTCTTTACATCCGGTGATGTAAGGACTTCACCTAGAGTCTTAAGGCTTTCGCTGTTCTCGTCACCCTTGCGAACGGCAAGAATATTAGCAAATGTATCAGCGGCTGCAGAATTCTTGTCCTCAGAAACCAGCGCGTCCACCCCGGCTTTCAAGCCGGCCTCAACCGCGTAATTGCCGTTAATTACTGCTAGGTCAACATCAGGCAGGGACCGGGGAATCTGAGCAGCTTCCAACTCAACAATTTCGAGTTTTTTACTGTTTTCAATAATATCTTTCTTAGTCGCCTTCAGACCGGTGCCCGGCTTGACCTTAATCAGGCCAACCTGCTCCAGCAAGAGCAGCGCCCGGGCCTCGTTGGTAGTATCATTAGGCACAGCTATTTTAGCACCGGTTGCCAGTTTATCCAGGGCTTTCACCTTGCCGGGGTATATACCCATCGGCTCAAAATGTATTTTCACAGTATATGTGAGGTTCAGCTTGTTCTCTTTACTGAAATCCTCCAAATAGGGCACATGCTGGAAGTAGTTAGCATCCAGTTCCTTGTTAGCTAACGCCTTATTAGGCAGCACATAATCAGTGAAGTCGGTAATTTCCAGTTCCACACCTTTTTCCTTCAGCAGCGGCTTTACAAACTCAAGGATTTCTTTGTGGGGCACAGGGGTTGCCCCCACTTTCAGAGTGACACTAGCCTTATTTTCTTCTTTTGCCGGCTCAACGGCAGTTTTCTCCGCTTCTTTCTTGCTTCCGCAGCCAACAATAACAACAGTCAGCACGGCAACAACAGCTAAAAAAAGCAGTTTTTTAAAGCGCTTCATCTTCATACCTCCCATTTCTTTATTTTCTATTGAGTTTTCGGGAAATGTAATTTCCCAAACTTTGTATCAATTGAACTATTATTAATAACAGTATAACCGTAGTAGCCATGATTCCGGTCTCATAACGGTAATAACCATAACGTACGGCTATGTCTCCCAGCCCGCCGCCGCCGATAAAACCTGCCATAGCGGAATAACCTATCAGCGTGATAAAAGTAATTGTTGCGCCAAGAATCAGAGAAGGAGTTACCTCGGGTAGCAAAACTTTACGAATAACCTGCCAGGGTGAAGCCCCCATGGCCAGTGCCGCCTCGACAATACCGCGATCCACCTCTTTTAGTGAAGTCGCAACCATCCTGCCAACAAAAGGGATAGCTCCCAAAACCAGCGGCACGATGGCCGCGGTCGTTCCGATAGAAGTACCGACTATAGCCCTGGTAAAAGGAATAACTGCCACCATCAGGATAATAAAAGGAATCGACCTGGTAGCATTAACAATGATCCCCAGAACCCGGTGTAAAGCTAGGTTTTCCAGAATGTGCCCCTTATCAGTAGTTACCAGGGCAATCCCCAGTGGCAGTCCGGCCAAATAAGACAGTATTAAAGCTACGGCGGTCATATAAAGCGTATCCAGCGAGCCTTTATATATAAGTTCCAGATTTTCAGGAGACATCATCCAGCACCTCCACGTAAAGCTGCTTATCCTTTAGGTACTGTATGCAGTTGAATACATCGGGTTGCTTACCGGCCACATCCAGGGTTAAAATCCCCAGCGGGTTACCTTTGATATAGTCGATGTTTCCGGCCAGAATGTTCACCTCTACCGAAAAATTTTGGACCA
>CAZWUW010000083.1:0-12621 GCA_964636895.1 uncultured Eubacteriales bacterium | reverse complement strand
AGAACATCTTAGGAAGCGGGTTTGTTTTTGACATAGAAATATTCCAGGGCGCGGGTGCCTTTGTCTGCGGCGAGGAAACAGCCCTGATTCAGTCTCTGCAGGGCAAGCGCGGCATGCCTTATCCCCGGCCGCCCTATCCGGTAGTTGCCGGTTTGCATGGTTGCCCAACCCTTATTGATAATGTCAAAACCCTGGCCAGTATCCGCTGGATTATTAACCGCGGCGCGGATTGGCTGGCTGCCCGGGGTACGGAAGGCAGCAAAGGAACCGCTGTCTTTTCTATAACCGGGAAGGTGGCTAACTGTGGTTTGGTAGAAGTGCCGATGGGCATTACCCTGCGGGAAATTGTATATGAAATCGGCGGCGGTGTGCCGGACGGCAAGGCTTTTAAAGCGGTGCAGACCGGCGGGCCTTCCGGCGGCTGTCTGCCGGCGGCTTTGCTGGATACGCCGATTGATTTTGACACCTTGCGGGCGGCCGGTTCCAGGATGGGTTCCGGCGGCATGGTAGTGATGGATGAGGACACCTGCAAGGTGGATACGGCACGATAATTCCTGAATTTTACCTATAAGGACGCCTGTGGCCAGTGTTTGTCTTGCCGGCTGGGCACTAAGCAGATGCTGCAGATTATTAAGAGCATTGCCGGGGGATGTGGTAAACCGGCGGACCTTGATTTGTTGTTTGAGCTGAGTGAAGCGGTTGCCCAAAGTTCAATCTGTGGCTTGGGCAAGTCGGCGCCTAGTCCGGTGCTTACGATCCTACGCTATTTCCGTGATGAATTTATGGCTCATATTGTCGAGCAAAGGTGTCCGGCCAGGGTATGCAAAGCTCTGATCACTTATAGTATCAACCCTGATAAATGCAAGGGCTGTGGCCTTTGCCGTAAAGCCTGTCCGGTGGGAGCCATTAGTGGTGACAAAAACCGGCCGCATGACATCGAGCAGGACCGATGCACAAAATGCGGTATCTGCCGGGACGTTTGTCCGGCTAAGTTCGCCGCCATAGCATGCGAGTGACGGTCATAGCATATGTATGACAGACCTAGAATGTGAATGATGGGGAGGAGAAGGCATGGAAAAAGTTAAACTTATCATTGACGGACTGGAAATAACCGCCCGTCAGGGCCAGACTGTTTTAGAAGCTGCCTTGGACAATGGTATCTATATCCCGCATCTTTGTTATCACCCTGATTTAAAGCCGGCCGGCATCTGCCGGGTATGTATGGTGGAGGTTGACGGGCAGCTGCTGGTTTCCTGCCAGGCCCCTGCAGCAGAGGGCATGCTGGTAAAAACCGGCGGCCCGGCTGTGGATAAGGTGCGGCGGGTAGCGGTTGAATTGCTTATTGCCGACCATGACAGCGACTGCCTGGCCTGCGGTAAAAATAACAGCTGTAAGCTGCAGGAGATTGCCCGGTATGCGGGTATTGAAAAACATCGGTTTGAGGAGTTAAAATCGCAGGACAGGAAACCGGTAGATGACTCCCATCCGTTTATTGTCAGGGACCATAATAAATGCGTTTTATGCGGTATTTGTGTGCGCACCTGTGCTGAAGTCCAGGGTATCGGCGCCATTGACTTTGCTTTCCGGGGCTATGCTACCAAGATAAGCACCTTTGGTGACAAGTCCCTGCAGGATTCTAAATGTGAGTCCTGCGGAGAATGCATGGAGCGCTGCCCGGTTGGTGCACTGCTGCCCCGCAATGGGATTAAGCCGGCTTATGAGGTTAAGACCGTTTGCGGGTATTGTGGCTGTGGCTGCGGAATTTATCTCGGTGCCCGTAGCGGCAGCGTTGTCGGGGCGAGGGGGGACTCTTTGAGTCCGGTCAATCAGGGCAACCTTTGTGTCAAAGGGCGTTTTGGCTACCAGTTTATTAATCATCCTGACCGCCTGACAGCACCGTTGATTAAACGAAACGGCCGCTTTGAAGAAGCTTCCTGGGATGAGGCCCTTGAACTGGTGGCAGACAAGTTTCGGGAGGTGCGGGAAAAAGATGGTCCGGAAGCCCTCGGTGGTTTAAGCTCGGCGCGGGCCACAAATGAAGCCAACTACCTTTTTCAAAAGCTGCTACGCTCTCTGGGGACTAATAGTATTGACCATTGCGCCCGCCTCTGACACGCCCCTACAGTGGTCGGTCTGGCCACTGCCACAGGCAGCGGGGCAATGACAAATCCTATTAGTGATATAGAAAACTGTAAAGCCATTTTAATAATTGGTTCCAATCCAACTGCAAACCATCCCATTGTTGGATACCGTATCCGGCGGGCAGTGAAAAAGGGGGCCAGATTGATTGTTATTGACCCGCGCCGCATTCCGCTTGCCGAAATAGCCGACGTGCATTTGCAGATTAAACCGGGGACAGATGTTGCCCTGCTTAATGGGTTAATGCATGTTATATTACGGGAAGGGCTCGAGGATACAGGCTTTATAGCCAGGCGGACAAATGGCTTTGAAAACATGAAGGAATTCATCATGACAAGATATCCCCTGGCAGAAGTCGCTGAAACAACAGGGGTGCCTGCGGCAGATATTGTTCATGCTGCCCGTCTTTATGCTACTGCTCCCAGTGCCGGCATTTTTTACTGCATGGGAGTGACGCAGCACACCAGCGGAACAGAAAATGTCCTTGCTTTGACAAATCTTGCTATGGCCACAGGCAATTTCGGTAAGCCGCATGCAGGTATAAATCCCCTGCGTGGTCAAAACAACGTTCAGGGTGCATGTGATATGGGATGTCTACCCCATGTTCTGCCTGGCTACCAACCGCTGCATAGCGATGGGACCACTTACTGGCAGCGTCTCCGTGGTGAAGGGGCAAAAGGGGAGGCCAACCTGGTCACGGCGCTTGAGTTTGATTTTAATGGCAGGACCCCCCAGGCGGTACCGGGTGATAAGATTAGCGATGTAATACGGGCCAAGTTTTCCAGGGCCTGGGGAGTTGAGCTGTCCGACATTCCGGGGAGAACTGAGAACGATATGTTCCATCCCAACCCTAGCAGGTGGTGTAGCGCCATGTACATCATGGGGGAAAACCCGGTGCTTTCGTCTCCAGACGGGCAGGATGTGCGCAAAGCGCTGGAATCCCTGGATTTTCTCGTTGTGCAGGATATTTTCTTAACAGAAACGGCCCAGTTAGCAGATGTGGTCCTGCCGGCGGCTTCTTTTGCCGAGCAGGATGGTACGTTTATAAATACTGAGCGGCGCGTCCAGCGGGTACGCCGCGCTGTTAAACCGGGGGGACAGAGTAAACCTGACTGGGAAATACTGCAAATGCTGGCCCGGAAACTCAATTTCAACTGGGGATATCCGTCCCCAAAAGAAATTTGGGATGAAGTGCGGCAGCTTGTCCCCCACTATTTTGGCGGCATGAGTTATGAACGCCTTGAAGAGCAAGGGCTGCAATGGCCCTGTCCCACAGAAGAGCATCCCGGCACTCCTGTTTTGCACAGGAAATCCTGGAACGGCGAAGAGGATAGGTTTGCTAGTGGGATTGGTCAGTTTTCTACTGTAGATTACCGTCATTTTGCAGCGGAAAAACCTGATGAGCATTATCCCTTTATTTTAACTACTGTACGTAGCCTTTACCACTATCATACGAGAAGTATGACAGGAAGAGTCCAGGGTTTAAATGAGTTATTGGGTGAAGAACGGATGGCCATCAATCCCCGGGACGCAGAAAAACTGGGGGTTTATACCGGTGACACAGTTAGGGTCACTTCACCACGCGGTTCAATCACCACGAAGGTAGAGACCATCGAGAGGGTGCCTGTCGGTGTAGTCAGCATGAGCTTCCATTTTGCTGAGTCGGCAGTCAACGTGCTGACCAACCCTGCAGTATGCAGTATGTCTGTAGCCTCTGCCGTCAAGGTTTGCTCAGTTTGTATCGAGAAAGTCCAATAGGGGGGAGACAGAGAGTGAGAGAAAGGCAAAAAGAGGATTACCGCTGGCTGGTCGGGCCGGAACCGGCAGCCCAGGCGGCGCATCCTGAAAAGGAAATGGCCCTGGTAGAAGGCGAAATGATCCCGCAGGAGGAAGCTTTAACCAGGATTGCCCAAAAAGTCATCCAGGCTAAAAAGCCGGTATTGGTTGCACCGGCACGTATTGTCCTGTGGTCCTGGGAAGAGGATGCGCCGCAAAAAGCCAAAGCCCTGAGGGAACTGGCAGAAGCCATGGGAGCCGAAATCCGCCCGGTTTTTGATTTGCGGCCGCAATATCCCATTTCGAGAACTGCGGTAGAAATTAATCCATATCATGGCGATTTGGTAATTGCCCATGAGAAATATGATGTCGCTGTTTTTTATGGAGTGGACTGCCCTTATGCGGATGTGGCTCTTAAGATCATTTCTCAGGGTACCAAATGCTATACTATTGCACTTTGTGGGAAGCTCGGCCATATTGATGCATCCATTACTTTGCGTGATACGGGAATAGAGGGGATTAAAGACCTGACAGAGATTATCCGTTCCCTTCGCTAGATTTTTCAGATTTTACCCAGGGTATGTAGCCAACAGCATAACATTAAAAGAGAAGTCATCCCGAAAGGGATGGCTTTTTAACAACCTTGAATACACCTTTTGTTTTTTTCTTTTTTGGCCCGATTTTTTAGCAGATAGTAAAGTATAAATTTTATCCTATCTGCACAAGAAAAGCTAAGCTTCCGCCTTCGCAACAAGTGCTTGGCGTAAGCCAAGCTTTTCTAGTCGGGTTTTTTTTATCTCCTGGCTGGTTTAAGGAACGACAAGTATAAAGGTTCTGCCAAAGGAGAAAATAGTAGCACGAAAAGTTTTGTTAAGAGTTTTGACAAAGAATCTTGATGCCGGAGGTGGCCAGCTTTTGGATCAAAACACGTTGTTAAGCCGGCTTAACTGGTTTTATAGTCTGGAAGTCACCCAGGTAGACAATTATTTGATGCAAAGCAAAGCCATTGCCGACCCATATATTTCTACCGGCCTGGAACGGGTGGCCTTGATAGAACAGGGTCATGTGGACAATATCAGTAAAATGATTATCGGCCTTGGTGGCAAACCCAGTATGGCCGGCGAAATATTGTCGCCTTTATTTGGCACTGTCATGGGTAAGGCCCTGGGCTGGACAGACGTGGCCACTATGCTAAAGGCCAATATCAGGATAGAGGCCAAAGCGGTAACGGATTACCAAAAACTGATTGACGAGTTGACCCTGTCCGGCCATGACCGGGACATGGTCAAAACCCTGCAATATAACCTGACTGATGAAGATTTGCATTCCTCATGGTTTTTCCAGGTTATTGAACAATTGCCTGCCAACCGGGTCGGGCCATTAAGTCCCGTACTAGCCGGACAGAACGGAGGGGTAAAAGATAAAGGTGACTGATATGCAAAAAACCTTTTGAAGGAGTGATTATTGATGTTTTGGAATGGGTGGCCGTTAGACAGAGTTTTGATTTTATTTGTTGCCCTGGCTTTTTTGTTAATCGGTGCACAAGTGGGTCTGTTTCATTACCGCGGAAATTTCCGCACCCCGGTGATGTGGACACCGGTTACCGCTTCGCCGGTACTGGGGCTGACCGGATTGGCGCTGGCTTTTTATAATGTCCCGTGGCTGAAGACTGTTTACGGCGCGCTGCTAGGTATTACCTTACTGGTGGCTTTGTACGGCTTTGTCGTGCATGTGCGGGGTGTGATGCTCAGGGTTGGCGGCTGGGAACTCCGTAATGTGCTTACCGGCCCGCCTTTTATACTCCCTTTGATGTTGAGCGCCATTAGTGTATTGGGTTTGCTTGTATTATACTGGGGCAGGTGAAAAAGATGCAGGGAAATTATCCGGATTTTGATGTCATGCAAAGCCATGAGGCCTGGGATGACCGTACACAGGAAGTGGTGTTCAGCCGGATCGGGGAGCCGGGCCAGCTGCTATTTTTTTCCGCCGGTCAGGCCAGAGTATTAAAAGCTGTCTGTACGCGTCTTTTAGCCGATGAGCGGGAGGAATTGCTGAACCAGGTGGCTGCTCATATTGACCGTAAAATTGCCGGCGACGTCGGTGAAGGATATCGTAAAGCCCAACTGCCGGATGATAAAAGCTTTTATACCAATGGGCTAAAAGGAATAGATGAGACGGCCAGGGCGCTTTTTAAGAAAGCCTTTAGAGACCTGCCTGATCAAGCGCAGGATACCGTGCTTACCCAGATAGCTGGCGGCTTGCCGCCGGGCTTAAGCTGGCAGAAAGTGCCGGCGAAAGAGTTTTTTCAGCGGTTGTTGAGGGAAGTTTTGTCTCTCTATGCTTCCCTGCCGGCTGTATGGTCAGCAATGGGGTATGCCGGTCCGGCCTATCCCCGCGGTTATGTGCGGGTAGAATTGGGCGCTTATGACCCATGGGAGGCGGTGCGACATGAAAAACAGTGAACAGGAAGTTGATATTTGTATTGTCGGTGCCGGGGCGGCGGGCGCCGTGCTGGCTAAGGAACTGGCTGCCAATGGCCTGTCTGTGGCAGTGTTGGAAGCCGGCGAATGGTGGGACCCGCAAAAAGACTGGGTTAGTGATGAACTAGTGATGAACCATAAACTGGCCTGGACCGACCTGCGCCTGGTGGATGGCCAAAACCCCCTGAAGCTGGGCCATAATAATTCCGGCAAGGGCGTTGGCGGCGGTACCCAGCATTTTACCGGGGTGGCGTTACGGCTGCACCCGTCTGATTTCCGGGTAAAAAGCGAAGACGGGGTTGCCGATGACTGGCCAGTCACTTACGATGATCTAGCACCTTATTACGAGAAAATTGAATATGAAACTGCCGTTTCCGGTCCCAAAGACTGGCCCTGGGGTGGCCCGCGGGGCCCGTTTCGGTATCCGGAACGTAATCCTGTAAGCGCCAATGCCGAGGTATTTATGCTTGGCTGTGAGCGCCTGGGCATCAGGAGCCGGGTAGTGCCCACCTTCATTTTGTCCGCGCCCTTTGAAGACCGGCCGCCCTGCACCAACCGTGGATTTTGTAACCAAGGTTGTATCCCTAATGCTAAGTTCAGCACTCTGATAACATATATTCCTAAGGCTGTGGAGAGGGGAGCCAGGATTAAAAAACGTGCCATGGTTACCCGTGTTAATGTGAATAAGGACGGGCAGGTAACCGGAGTTAATTATATCCACGACGGCAAGGAGTTTGAGCAGCAGGCCAAAATAGTAATCCTGTCGGCATTTTGTATTGAAACGCCGCGGCTGCTGTTTAATTCGGCTACAGCCCAGTTTCCCGACGGTCTGGCTAATAGCAGCGGTTTGGTGGGCAAAAATCTGATGCCCCATTTTAGCCATGACATTTGGGCCAGGTTTGGTCAGGAAATCAGGTTGTATAAGGGTTCGCCTGTATTGGCTACTACCCTTGATTTTTATGAGACCGACCTGAGGAAAAATTTTGCCCGGGGTTATCTAATTCACGCCCATGGTGCCCGGCCGGTGTCTTTTGCCACCGCCGTACCTACGCATTACATGATGTGGGGCAAGCAACTGCAGGATTTCCTGCGCGATTATAACTTTTTTGCCCGCTTGACTCTGGTGGGCGAAGTTTTACCTAATGTCAACAATCAGGTCACCCTCGACCCGCAAGTTAAGGACCAATATGGACTGCCGGTGCCCCGGGTAACCTTTGGTTATGGTGCCAATGAGCTGGCAGCTATTGAAGACGGGGTTAATAAGTGCAAGGAAATACTGGCCGCTGCCGGGGGCGGGGAACCCATGTATGTAACCCCTGATACCGCTCATTTGATGGGCACCTGCCGGATGGGCAGCAATCCCCAAAAGTCGGTGGTCAATGCTTTCTGTCAAAGTCATGATATACCAAACCTGTTTATTTGTGATGCCAGTATTTTCGTAACCGGCGGCAGCGCAAATCCGACCTTGACGGTAATGGCGATTGCCGCCAGGACGGCAGATTATATTGTAGAAAATGTTCGTAACGGCAAGCTGTTAGCGCCCCGACAGAAAGTAACCGTTTAACTTGATAGTTAATAAGCCTCTCGCATAGGCGAACAGGTAAAGTGGTTCTCATAGTTTGGTTTCGGCCTTGTTTGGGAATTAGCCTGAGCTTACGGCAATCCAAGCCTGTTGGCAGAGGAACTTTGGCAACTTATTCCGGGAATTGAATGACGATTGCTCTCAGAGCCTTATACACCTGGGTTTTCCTGATGGCGGAGTATCGGTTCAGGAAGTATTGAACCTTATTGAAGAGATTAAACTGCCTGCCAAAACTGTGCTGGTTATAGCCTACATCTACCTAGCGGCGGCCAATAAGCAAATATTCAGGGAGCAGGCGGCCCTCTCCAACTTATTTGATTGCGGCTAATCCGCTATCAGCTTTTTTCATGCACAATAAAAGGATTATTGCATATTATTACTGAAAGTAGTAATATGCAATTATGGAGGTGGTGAAAAAATGTTTACCAGACACTGGATGCTGCGGGAGACTGCGCATTGTAAAGAGGGCTGCCCTAGACGGTCCCGGGCATGACGGTAAACTGCCTAAACCGCGTTAATAATAGTTTTTTTGTGCTCTTTTCTTTGTCGGTTATACAAAGAAAAGAGCACATGCATTTTAAGCCTGCTTTAGATGTGGCGGCACCGGTGTTGATACTATCACCTCAATCACGGTGGGACGGTTATCATTCAGGGCCACTGGCAGGACTTTGGCCAGTTCGTCCGCGGTGTCAATCCGGTAACCGGCCGCCCCGCAGGCGCGGGCAAACATTACAAAATCAGGGTTGGTCAAATTCACGCCGAGCGGCAGCCAGCCGCCGGCTTTCATTTTGTGTTTTTCCAGGGCATACTGACTATTATTAAAAATAATAATCTTGACCGGCAGTTCATATTTTGCGGCCGTTATCAGCTCCTGCATGCTCATGATAAAGCCCCCGTCGCCGGTAAGAGCCACAACCTGTTTATATGGATACAGCCTTTTGGCGGCAATGGCCGCCGGCAAGGCCGCGCCCATACAGCGCCAGTAATCGGATAAAAGCAGGCGCTGCCGCTGGCCGCAGAAGCTGCGGTCAAACCAGTGCATAAATTCGCCGATATCTACGGCCAAAATGGCATCAGGGGTCAGCAGCCTGTTTAGTTCTGCGGCCAGGCGCCGGGGGGCCGGCGGCAGTGACTGGTCTCGGGTGTCGTCTTCGATTAGCCGGAGCCAGTTATGATGGCCTGTTGCCAGCATGCCCGCCCATTCCGAGGCCGGCCGGTAACCGGCCATTAGGCCGGTGAATTCTTGCAGCATGCCCGGGATATCACCGGCCAGGCCGACAGCCGGCGGCACCGGCGCGTGCCAAAGATATTCGGGCCGGGAGGCAAACTGGATAACCGGCAGGTTAGGCGGCAGATAGCTTGTTTCAAAAGGGGCGGTGCCAATCATTATTAACCCGTCCGCCTGGCTCAGGGGAGCAGGGATATAAGCTTCGCCCAGTCCGCCCAGCACCAGTGGGTGGGTGCCTGCCACAATTCCTTTGGCGCCCTGGGCAAGGATTATGCCGGCAGACAGGGATTCCGCCAGTTGCACCGTTTGTGCGGCGGCACCCCGGGACGCCTGGCCGGCCAGGATTAATGGGCGGGAAAAGCTTTTGCACAGGCTGGCAGCCTGTACAAAAATATCTGTCGGCGGCAAGGCCGGTGCCATAGCCGGCGGCATAGGCAGTAGAGTACCTGAGGCCGGTTGGCTAAAAATGTCTTTGGGTATTGTAACGTGGACTGCTGTCTGCAGTTCCACCGCCACCCGCATGGCTTCCAGCAAAACAGCGAGCGCCTCGGCGGGGTCCCTGATCATGGCGCTGTAAGCAGCAACCGCAGCCAGCAATTGCTGTTGGTTGATGCCCTGTTTGACATTTAGTCCCAGCGTTTGACTATTTACATCACCTGTAATAGCCAGCAGCGGCACCCTGTCCCGGTAGGCTTCCGCCAGGCCGTTAAGCAGGTTGACGGTGCCGGGGCCACCGGTGGCCGTACAGACAGCAGGCCGGCCGGTAAGCCGGGCTTCGGCAACAGCCATGCAGGCGGCGGAAAACTCATGCACGGTCGGCAAAAACGCCACCTTATCCTGTTGGGCTATAGCATCCAGCAGTGGAAAAATACTGTCGCCGGAAACACCGTAAACGGTTCCAATACCCCAGTCGGCCAGTTGGGCGACGATAATTTCGGCTACCGTCCCGTGGCGGCTCACCGTCTCGTGTCGGTTGCCCGTGGATGATTGCCTGTTTACGATGGTATGCACTCCCATGATAAAGCTCCTTCCGGTTCAATGTGTGAATTTGAGAGCAACAAATAGGTGAATGCCCCACGCTTAGTAGTATCCTTTATATGCCTGGCGTATTCTTCCGGGTATATTTCCATTTCCCCCCTACCATACTAGAATAAAAAAGGGGGCAGTTATTATGCGTAAATTAAAGGTAGGTATTATCGGCACCGGGATGGCCTTTGCCAAGCTTCATTACCCGGCTTATCAGGAGTTGGCGGACAAATATGAAATTGTCGCCTTATGTGACGCCGACCCGGGAAAGGCCCGGCAGTGGGCTGATAAGTTGGGTATTGACCAGGGCAGTGTTTACGCCAATTACCAGGAAATAATAAAAAGGCCGGATATTGATGTTTTTGATATTATGGTACCCATTGAACTCAATTATAAAGTGGCCCGTGATGCGGCTGCCGCCGGCAAACCCATTATATGTGAAAAACCCCTGGCGCCGACATTAGAGCAGGCCAGGGAGTGTTTGGATATTCCCGGGAAATATAATATCCCCATGATGATTGCGGAAAACTACCGTTATAATGAAGAAGTGGACAAAATCCGGGACCTGGTGCGCACCGGGAAAATCGGGCAGGTGCATTATTTTATGCAGAACCGGATATTGGATTTTCCGGCGGATATGACCGCAGACAAGTTTCCGGCCCGGGAATGGCGGCAGTATCCCGAGTTTCCGGGTGGGGCCATTCTGGATACGGGTGTACATGACATTGCCATGCTGCGGCATATCTTCGGTGCGGTAGATAAAGTACAGGCGTTTGGCCGGCGGCAGCAGGACGATTTCGCTCCGTACTCGGTAATTACGGCCAATGTCCGGTTTAAAAGCGGTATTATCGGTAATTTCACCTTTTTCTGCGCCGGTAAGGAGATGCAGCGTCCTTTGATCGGTCTGCGTATTTTTGGTACTGAGGGCATGATTTTTCTGGAAGAACGGGATTGCGGCACTATTAATATCGCATATAACAACGGTACCACCGAGCAGATTTCCTACCGGCCCCAGCGCGGTTATTATAACGAATTGCTGAATTTTTATAACGCGGCTATCGGCAAGGAACCCATTTCGGTTACTCCGGAAATGGAATACGGTGACGCTAAGATGGTTTTTGATTTACTGCACTCCATCAGGGAAGAAGCAGTGCTGCCGGTAGATGCTGAGCCGGCCTTTATCACGTATCCCGGGCCGGCCGGCTTTAGTCCGGAGTCTCATTATCTGATGTAACCAAAGCCTTGCCGGCCAGACGGACTTCCTGGAGCGCTGCCGATTTTTTCTGGATAGCTCCTTTTTCGTCCGTCTGGTTGTACATATAACTGCCAAGGTAGGCCGTTTCAATCATTTTGAAAAAATAACGCGCTACTTGCTCGGCTCCGTCAAACACCCGCGGCAGGCCGGAACCGGCGACAGCAATAAAGAAGCCCTGTCGCGGGGGGCGGGCGGCAGCGTCATTGATAACCTGCCGTTTTAAAACGTACTTGGTGGACCAGAAGCGCTGGGTACGATCCACCATGGCCTTGGCCTGGGCGTTCATGCCCATGGAAAAAACGGGGGCGGCCAGGATAATCCGGTCAGCAGCCAATATTTTCGGGTAAATTTGTTGCATATCATCCTGCACCATGCATTTACCCTCTTTAAAACAGCCGTCACAGCCGATACAGCCGGCGTATTTATAGAGCCGCAGCCTGATGATTTCGGTTTCACCGCCGCCTTCAGCTACGCCGGCTAGCGCCTCATGCAACAGTACCTCAGTATTGCCTCCTTTTCTGGGACTGCCGGCAATGCCGAGGCATTTTATTTTTGCGGGCATGGCATATACTCCTTTCTTTGCTTAAAGATATTTTAGCATTTTGAGCGGCCCGGGGAAAGTCCTGTGCTATCAGTATAAGATGCCTGTGCGGGCACATACTATTGCTGAATTAATATTAATACGAGGGGTGATCAACATGAAAAAATGGAAGTGCCGTGGGAAGACGTACCCGGTGACTGGGGCTGCCCGGTATGCGGTGTTGGCAAAGACTCGTTTGAGGAGCTGTGAAAATGAGTGAGAGAAGATGGGAAATAAATACATACGAAAATGACAAAGGAAAATTTAATGTGACCCCCGGGCTCTGCAAAGGCTGCGGACTTTGTATAGAAAAGTGTCCGGTGAAAGTAATTGAATGGTCAAAGGAACTGGGTTTTCTGGGTATTCCAATGGTCAAGCCGATAATGGAAGGGTGTATAGTCTGCGGGACTTGCCAGACGGTATGCCCGGACGCTGCCATTCATATTGAGCGTAAAGGCAAAGCAGCGCCGCCGGCAGCAATGCCGGTACACTAAGCGGAAGGGAGGTGAAGGGATTGACCAAAAAAAGAGTGGCTATTGAGGGACCGCTTGGTAA
>CAZWUW010000082.1:0-12714 GCA_964636895.1 uncultured Eubacteriales bacterium | reverse complement strand
CAGTGCTGGTGGAACGTCTGGTACGGCGGATTACTGACGAACGTGATCCCGTGGACGTGGACCGATTGCTGGTAGTTACCTTCACCAAAGCCGCAGCGGCGGAAATGAAGGAACGGATTGGGCTGGCTATTGCCCGTGAACTTAATCATAACCCTGATTCCCGGCATTTGAACCGCCAGGTTGCCTTGCTCAGCCGGGCTGCCATCACAACCTTACATTCCTTTTGCCTGGAGGTTCTGCGCGGTTATTTTTATCATATTGACTTAGACCCTGCTTTCCGGGTGGCGGACGATACGGAAGCTGCGCTGCTTAAGGCGGAGGCGATGGAGGAATTGTTTGAGCAGCGTTACACGGCCGGGGATGAGGGATTTCTGGCGCTGGTGGATGCGTACGGCGGCGACCGGGACGATGGCAAACTGGCCGATATGGTACTGCAGCTTTATGAATTTGCCAACAGCAACCCTTGGCCTGCGGCATGGCTTAATAGTCTGGCAAAGCATTATAGCCCTGATGGGAGTACGGACATTATTCAACTTCCCTGGACCTGGACCATCCTGGCCTGGGTACGGCTGCAACTGACCGGTTGTCAGGCCGCACTGGATCAGGCAATGCGCCTGGCCCAGGCACCGGGCGGACCAGCGGCTTATCTGGCTAATTTATTGGCTGACCGGCAGTTAATCGGGGACTTGGCAGCTATCGGCTCGTGGGAAGAGTTGTATCAAGCCTTTACCGATTGTAAATTCGGCAGGTTAAAGAATTGTGGCAAAGATGTGGACGAGCTCATGAAAGAGCGGGTCAAAAAAATCAGAGATGATGTCAAAGGGAAAATTAATAAACTTGGCCAGGCCTACTTTTCCCGTTCACCGGCAGATCAGTTGGCAGACCTGCGCCGGCTTGCGCCATTAGTTGAGAATCTGGCGGCTTTGGTGCAGGATTTTGCGGTTGGTTATCGCCGGAGCAAGGCTTTGCGGACACTGGTGGACTTTACCGACCTGGAGCATTTTTGCCTGGAAATTTTGCTGGAACCGGGCTCGGAACCGGATCAGATTGTGCCTTCAGTGGTGGCCTTAGAACTACGGGAACACTTTATTGAGGTGCTGGTTGATGAGTATCAGGACATCAATGCAGTGCAGGAAACTATCCTGAGATTGATTTCCCGTCAGTCCGCAGAGAAACCGAATATGTTTATGGTGGGGGATGTGAAGCAAAGTATTTACCGCTTTCGCCTGGCTGAACCGGCGCTTTTTATGGAGAAATACCGGAATTATCCCCGTACCCCCGGGTCACCGAACCTGGGTGTGGATTTGGCCAGGAATTTTCGCAGCCGCCGGGAAGTAGTGGCTGCGGTGAATTACATATTTCGCCAGTTAATGACTGAAACGGCTGGGGAGATGGTTTATGATGAAAAAGCGGAACTGGTCTGCGGGGCCGAATATTTACCCGGAGGCGAGGGCGTAATAACCGCCGCCGGACCGGTGGAACTGCACCTGATTGAAAAACAGGTGGGGGACGACGGGTCGGCAGACCGCGCTGGAACGGCCGGCGCCGGTGCAACCGGCTCGGAATATGCTGACAGCCCTGCAGCCGCCTCTGCTGCTGATACTGACAGTGGCGCTGATACCGACGTTAGCGATGATACCGTCGGTGGCGCTGAGGCATATGGTGCCGGAGTTTTTGGTGCCGGGCCTGCCGCGGGTGGGGAAAACCGGGAGCAGGACCCGGCTGAAACAGACGCTAATCAGCGGGAAGCCAGGCTGGTGGCCCGGCGCATCAGAGAAATGGTACTGGGCAGCGCCGACCGCCCCGGCCCCGGATTTTGCGTTCTCGGCAAAGGGGCTGGGGGGAACCCGCCCGTGCAGTACCGGCCAGTCCAGTACCGGGATATCGTAGTGCTCATGCGGGCACCCGGCAGCGCGGCCTATACATACCTGGAGGAGTTCCGGCAGGCCGGTATTCCGGCATATGCCGACCTTGGGACAGGTTTTTTTGCCGCCACCGAAGTGGAGGTCATGCTGGCGCTGCTTAACGTGCTTGATAATCCTCGGCAAGACATTCCCCTGGCGGCAGTGTTGCGGTCACCGGTGGTGGGACTTACCGGAGAAGAACTGGCGGCCCTGCGACTGGCCGACGGCAAAGGAGATTTTTATAATGCCCTGCAGCGGTTAGTCCAAGAGGATATGGAAGCAGCACAGGCGGCCCAGATAACTGACGCCGGCCTGGGCCGCAAAATCAAGTCGTTTCTTGCGCAATTAGATGATTGGCGCACTATGGCCCGGCGGCGCCCATTACCTGAACTTGTTTGGCGTTTATATAATGATACAGGCTATTACGCTTATGTCGGCGGTATGCCGGGCGGCGCCCAGCGTCAGGCTAACCTGCGGGCGCTTTACGACCGCGCCAGGCAGTATGAGGCCACTACTTTCCGGGGGCTGTTCCGGTTTTTGCGTTTCATGGAAAAATTCCGCGCTTCCGGACATGACCTGGGCGCTGCCCGGGCCTTGGGCGAAAATGAAGATGTGGTCCGGGTGATGAGCATCCACAAGAGTAAGGGACTGGAGTTTCCGGTAGTGTTTGTTACCGGCCTGGGCAAGCAGTTTAATACCATGGACCTGAGAGAATCGGCTTTGCTACATAAAGAAATGGGTATCGGTCTGCCGGTGGTGGATACGGAACTGAGACTTACTTATCCTTCTATTGCCCGGGAGGCTGTGAAAGTCCGTTTGCAGCTGGAAATGCTGGCTGAAGAGATGCGTGTTCTCTACGTGGCTTTGACCAGGGCCAGAGAAAAGCTGGTGCTGGTGGGAGCGGTCAAAGATTTAAGTGTAGCCGCTGCCCGCTGGTGTGAACAAGTATCATTGGATAGCTGGCAACTGCCGGATGATGTTTTGGTTGCGGCCAAAACCTATCTGGACTGGCTCTGTCCCGCGGTAGCGCGGCATTCCGCCGGTGAATCGCTAAGAAAGCAAGCGATGATTGCAGAAACCCCGGGAATGCTTACCTCCGGTGACGGTTCCTGCTGGCAGGTGCATCTCTGGAGCCCGGCGGACGGCATGTTGGATGTTGATGAGCCGGCGGCAGACCCGGCAGATTTGCTGCAGCAGGTCCGGTTGCTTACACCGGTGGACGTGGGTGCCGGCTGCGCGGACTTGGTGCAACAGCGTCTAGGCTGGCGGTATCCATATTTAAATATCGTAGGTAAAGCTGCTAAAGCATCGGTGACCGAAGTTAAACATCGTTTTGCTACAATAGATGAAGCACCGGGTTTGACCGGGGGGAATTACCTTGCCGCCGGCGAAACTCAACCTGTTGTGGGACGTACCGGAAGCCTTAGTGCCCGCCCGCGGTTTCTGCAGGCAACTACGGGACTTAGCGCGGCTGAAAAAGGCTCTGCTATGCACTTGGTAATGCAGCACCTCGACCTTACCGGTGATTTGACAGTCCAGGGGATAAGGCAGTCGGTGGCCGGCATGCAGGCAAGGGAACTGCTCACTGCGGAACAGGCAGCGGCTATAGATACTGCCGCTGTGGCCGGTTTTTTTGCTGGTGATGTCGGGCAGCGGGTTTTAAAGGCTGCCGCACCCGGGGCAATGTCCTGCCGTGTGCGGCGGGAACTGCCTTTTACCGTTGCTTTGCCGGCCGGCCAAATCTATCCCGGTATTCCGGTGGAGGCGGAGGAAAAGGTTTTGCTGCAGGGGGTTATCGACTGTCTTTTGGACGAGGGTGACGGGCTGGTCATTATTGACTATAAAACCGACCGGGTGACACCGGCAGCTATGCCGGAACTGGTCGCGGGTTACCGGGGGCAGTTGCATATCTACGCCCTGGCCGTGTCAGCTATAGAAAACCGGCGGGTGAAGGAAAAATACCTGTATTTTTTTGCTACCGGCGAAACTATTCAGGTATGAAAAATATCTAAAGAAGGTGATTGGTATTGGCAGCAGTGACTTTTATCCATACCAGTGATGTGCACCTGGGGCACCGGCAGTTTAACCTGACAGAGCGTTTTTTTGATTTCAGCCGTGCTTTTGCCGGAGTAGTAGACTGCGCCCTGGAGCACAAGGTGGACTTTGTCGTGATCGGGGGAGACTTTTTTCACAAACGGGCTATTGATGCCGAGACTCTGGTTCAGGCCATAGAGCTATTGGGCCGGTTAAAAGCCCGGGGTATCCCGGTGGTGGCTATTGAAGGCAACCATGACAAGGCATTTTATCAGGACAAAAGCTCTTGGATGAATTTTTTGAATCAACTGGGTTATTTGTATCTGTTAAAGCCGGCTTATGAAGAAGGCCGGGTCAGGCTGCAGGCATGGGATGATGGGATTAAAGAAGGCAATATCCTGACCATGTGTGGCGTGCGGATTATTGGCCTGGGCTATCTTGGCGCCACCACCGCCCAACGCCTTACGGAACTGGCGGAACACCTGCCTGTTGCCGATATGCCCACGATTATGCTGCTGCACGCGGCCGTAGATAAACTGCTCGGACAAGACCTGGGCGGGATTAAAAAAGAAGTCCTGGACGTTTACCGGGACAAAGTCGATTATTTGGCGCTAGGACATATTCATGGCCGTCAGGAAATTGATGACTGGATTTACAACCCTGGTTCATTGGAATGTTGTCATATTGATGAAGTGGGACAACATAAAGGCTTTTACTTGGTTTCGCTGCAAGGTCGGGAAAAAGATATCCGCTATCTTCCCAGTTGGCCCCGGTCGGTACAAAGACTGACACTGGATATTAGCGGTTGTCCGGAACCGGCAGAAGTCAGACACCGGGCACTGGCGGCGCTGACTGTTGAAATGCCGGCAAACCTGGCGCAGCCTATGCTGCAGCTAACCTTATACGGCACCATTGAGTTTAGCGCCCTGGCTATTGATACCAATGCTTTGGCTGCCGAAATCAGAGCGACCTTTAACTGTCTTTATGTGGAAGTGCTGAACAATGTCAACCTGCCGGTGATAGCAGGCCTTAGTGCCGGTGAGGAGTTATTAAGTCGGCAGGACGTAGAAAGGCGTGTCTTAAAAGAGATGGTGGAACACCACCGCCCACAATGGCGGCAAAACAGCGATACGCTGGTAAATCTGGTGCTGCAGGTGAAGAATGCCGTATTGGCCGGTGTCGACCCGCTGGATGTGATCGCCGGGGTTAACCTGGTGGTGGATGAGCTGGGCTTGGCCGAAGCTCCTGCCGAGGAGGTGCAAGCTGATGGAAATTAACCGCATCCGGTTACAAAATATCAAAAGTTACGCCGACCGTGAAATTGATTTCTTTGACGGCGTCAATTTTATTTCCGGCATTAATGGAGCCGGCAAGTCCACCATTATTGAAGGCATCGGTTTTGCTCTTTTTGACGTGAAGCCCAAACCATTGGTGAACTTTTTACGGGACGGGGCCAAATCCGGGGCAGTGACTGTACACTTTACCGCCAACGATGACCGGGAGTACCGGGTGGTGCGCAAATTAAGGGAGAATACCGCCTATTCCTGGCAGGTTTACGATATCGAATCCGGCGGTGAGCTTGATTTGCATGGGGCCAATGATGTTAAGGCCTGGCTGGCCGAGAATCTTGGCATCGACCCTGACCAGGACCCGGAAAAGCTTTTTCGTGATGTTATCGGAGTTAATCAGGGGAATTTTACGGCGCCGTTTTTGCAAAGCGAAGTACCCAGGAAACAGGTTTTCAACTCAATTCTCAAGGTGGACGGTTACCGGGAAGCTTACCGGAAATCCGGGGATGCCGCTGCTATTTTACGGGAGGCTATCCGGGAAAAGGAAAGGGAATGGGATATCCTGCTTACCCGGGTCGAAGGCTATGCTGCCCTAAAGCATGAAGTGGCTGAAATGAATGGGTTTATAGGGGAAAAACAGCTTGAATTGGCCGGTTTGCAGGAAGAAATAAAGAATCAAGAGACGGAGCGGGACCGGCTGCAAAAAATCCGGGAAAAGCGGGATAAAACCGAGGCAGCTTTAAGAGAAGCAGAGTTATACATAAAAAACCTGAGCGAAAAGACGGCCGGCCTGGAGCATGAGCTGACCCGGGCACAGGCGGCGGCCCGAATCGTAGCTGACACCACAGCAGGCTATAAGGAATATCTGCGGCTTAAAGAGGACTTCGTCAAATTAGAGCAGCAGCGAACAGAGCGGGACCGGCTGCAGGCCAAAATAACCGAATTGGAAATGGAAATCAGCCGTTCCGATACTGAGATAATCAAAGACCGGGAAAATATTGACCAACTGAGGGCGAGGTTGGCTGCCGAGCAGCAGGAAGGGGCTGGCCGGGAGATGGCCCTGGCCAGTCAGGAGAGTGCGGCCAGAGAGGAAATGGAGCGGTTTACAGCCCCGGAGGATTTTCTCAACCGGTTGAAAATTGCCAAAAACAGCTTGGACGAGCGCTTGGTATACTTGCAATATATTTTGCGCCGGCTGGAAGAACGGGTCATTGAGACCCGGGATAAAACCGAACCGGAAATAGCCGGCCTGGTCGCCAGGCTGACCCGCCGGGAAGAAGTGGCTCGACTGGCGGCAATGGTGGAAAAACTGGAACCGATTTGGCTGGCTAAAAGGGATCAACTTGGGCAGCAGTTTCAGCGTGTCCGTACATTAGAAGAAAACAGGCAGCAGGCGGCCGGGGGGCATTGTCCTTTTTTGGAAAGTCCTTGTCAAAATGTCGGCGGTGATCTGGATACATATTTTGCCACTGAAATTAAAACAGCGGAAGCGGGCTTAATCCCTCTGCAGCAGGCGTTGACGCAAATTGAAAATGAATTGCGGGAGGTCCGCGAAGCGCAGCAGCAACTGGCTCAAATGGATCAGGAGGCCCGGCGCTTGGAAAATCTTAGGGTTGGTGTGGCCGACCTGACAGAAAAGATTCGCCAAACCGTTACCGCGCTGCCGGATGAAAAAACTGATGAAGTGGCGGCCGCAGTTTTGGCAGAAATCAGGGACGCAGCTGCGGTGCCGGCCAGTGTGCAGGCCTTGGCTGAAGAATTGCAGGCTGACTTGCAGGGCGGAATGGCTGGCCTGGCCGCTATGACGTTGCATGTTCAGGGGTGGGCCCAGGACGCTGTCTTGTCCGCTCCGGCCAGCTATTTGGCCGGCTTGGCCGGGAAGTTTAAGGACGCTTTGCAGTTGCTAATAACTGCCGGCAGTACTGCCGCGACAATGACAGAGCGGTTGAATCAGTCCCTGACTGATGATAAAGGCGCTGCCGCCGGCCGGCTAGCGGCGTTGGTGACTGAACGGCAGCAGGTGGTCAAAAGGCTGCAGGATATCAGGGAAGAACTGCGGGTACTTACATATAAAGAAGAGCAGCTTGCCGCCCGGGTAAAAATAGTTGCTGACCAACAGGTGCGGCGGGACACCCAGGCAGAGCGCCTTGAGCAGTTTGCGCAGCTTGATGCCGAATTGGAAGCGGTTCGCCAGCAGCAGACCGACCATGAGACGGCTAATAATGATTACCTGCGTAACCAGGCCGAAGCCGCTAGGGTGGAGCAAATAAATATCAACCTGGAACAAACCGGAGCAGAAATAAAAACCCGGACCTGGCTGGCCGAAGATTTGCAGCAGGAAATGAAGGACCTGACCGGTCAGTTTGATGCCGCACAGTATACTGCAGTGGAGGTGGAATTGGCCAGGTTAATTGACCGGCGGGGCAACTGTGACGCCACTTTGCAGGAGCGGCAAAGGGCCGCGGGCGAGAAACAAATGCAGTTGGCTCAGATGGAAGAATGGCAGGACAAAGCAACGGCGATTAGCAGCGAGATTTATAAAGACCGGGCCTCCCTGGAATTGCTGGAATTTGTCCGCAGCACCTTAAACCGGGCCGGTGAACCAGTAGCCGCAGTATACCTGCAGCACTTGTCCCGGGAAGCTAATGTAATTTACCGGGAGGTAGCCAAAGAAAATGTCACCCTCAACTGGCAGCCGGATTACGAAATCACTTTAGTAGATAACCATAGCGGCCGGGAACGGACCCGGGGCTTTAACCAGCTATCCGGCGGTGAGCAGATGACAGCGGCTCTAGCCGTGCGCCTGGCATTGCTTAAACATCTTTCCGGAACGAACATTGCATTTTTCGATGAGCCCACTACCAACCTAGACAGCGAGCGACGGAATAACCTGGCTCAGACTATCCCGGAAGTCACGGCTGACTTTGACCAAGTTTTCATCATTAGTCACGACGATACCTTTGATTCCATGACCGATAACATTATCCTACTAAAAAAAGACACCGGTGCCGGCACTGAACTGATAGATTAGTGCGGGGGAATGGAGGAATAACGTTAAAGTGACTCGAATATAAAGGACACTAAACAAAAAGGGGAGGTTCCGGTTATGCGTACTTCCGGTTTTAATTCCCTGAAAACTAAAAACAGCCTGACGCTAATTGCCGTAATGGTTCCGCTGTTGATTACTTTTTTGACTATTGATGTAAATCAGCAATCTGATACCATGCGTAAAGCTCTGACAGAACGGGGGATTATCCTGGCCAAAGCCGGTGCGGAAACTACCGGCAAGCTTTTAAGCATGGCTATAAAATACCGGGTACTGACCGAGGAGCAGGTATTTGACAAGAAATATCAACTTATTCCAGACACAACTCCCCAAAAATATCATACCCAATATGATGCTTATACCGATGAACATCTCCGGTCGATAGAAGACGCCTATCTCAAAGATAATGTCATTGTCTATGCGGTAGCTGTTGATACTAACGGCTACCTGCCGACCCATAATACCAAGTATTCGCAAACCGGGAAAGGGCGTAACCTTGACCGCAGCAAACGGCTTTTCGACGACCCGGTGGGCAATGCGGCTGCCCGTAATCAGGCACCTTATCTGTTTCAGGAGTATCACCGGGATACAGGTGAAATGATGTGGGATATTTCTTCACCTATTTATGTTAATGGCCGCCACTGGGGAGCATTCAGGATTGGTTTTTCCATTGAGGAAACAGATAAACAGATTGCCGCCATTACCAACCGTAAAATTTTTTACGGTTTTGCCCTTACCACCGCATTGATACTATTGGCTATATATATATCCGCCCGGATTTCCAATCCGGTTAAGCTGCTGGAAGAGGAAGTGAATCGGATTGCCCGGGGGGACCTTAGTCTGAGCAAACTGGTCACCGATTCCCGGGATGAAGTGGGCAGCCTGGCGCGTTCCTTTGCCAACATGGTGGTAAAACTGCGTGAATTAGCGGAGCGCACCCGTTACTCAGCCAAACTGATTGCCACGTACACCGGTGACCTGCTGCAAAACACAGAAAACGCCGCCGGGACTGCTTATGCCGTAACCTCTAAAATAGGTCAGGTAACTGAAACGATTAATGACCTGGAGCGCGGGACGGAAAGAATTGTAGAAACAACGAAGCGGGCCACGGCAACCTTGAATGAAGCGGAAAGCTCTTCCGGGATGTTTTTGGATTCCATGGAGAAGAGTAAAGATGCCATGTTTGTGGCCCAGGATGTGATTAAAGAACTTGAGTCCCAGGTGGAAAAAGTGGGGGCAGTTATTCAGGTGGTTAGCATTCTGGCCGATCAGGCCGGCCAATTGGCACAAAAAGCCGCCAAAGAAGCGCGGCAATTCTGTACACCGGAAAGTGATTTTTCCGGCCTGGCCGCCGAAATCCAAAGCCGGGCTGCCGACGCTGCCGGCACAACGGATGAAATCTCGGAATTGTTTCAAACCGTCCGGAATCAGGCGCGGCAAGCATCCAGCGCGCTGGAAGAGCATCGGCAGGTTATTTTGAAAGGCATCACAGTGGCCAGGTTGTCATATAAGTCTCTGACTACTATAGTCCACGACCTGCAAAAACTCACCGATTTGACCAAGGGGGTTCTGGACAGCAGCCAGCAATTAGTTGAAGGCACCCGCAGCATCAGCTTGGACGTGGAGACGCAGACGGCACTGGTCAAGCGTTTTACCGGTGTTGCCGGGACATTGGAACAGGTTGTAGATGAACTGCAGACAACGTTAAATGCCCTGAAAGTTTAAAAAGGAGCGGTGGCGCTCCTTTTTACTGCTTACCGGAATCTTTTCGCGATTAGGCAGGAAATACCTTAGGTAATCTCAAATAATGAATTGTTTGGAATAAAAAAAACGGGGGACTTAGATGAAAGTTAATAAAAAGCTCTACGCCTTGCTGGTGCTGTTTATTGGACCGGTCTTACTTGTGCTGCTGGCAGGCAGCACAGAATTTGGCCGCCGGCTTTGGGAAATGGATGTCAATCAAATAGTTGACTTTTACCGCAGTTTGGGTCTGTGGGCGGTATTTATCAGTCTGGGTTTAAATATTATCCAAACCTTTATTGTTTTTATGCCCTCAGTATTTTTGTCCGGGGCCAATGCCATCGTTTTCGGCCTTTTCTGGGGCACCCTGATATCCTGGCTGGGGGAAGTTATCGGGGCAGCACTGGCCTTTATCCTGTACCGTTATTTTGGCCGCAGTACTATGGAGGAGTTGGAGCAAAGCCGGGAATACCTGCAAAAAATAGATGAACTGAGTTCCCGGCGGGGGTTTGGCATTGTCCTGCTGCTGCGGATACTGCCGGCAATGCCGTCCGGTCTGATAAACTTGTTGGCGGCCGTAAGCAAAATCAGCTTTGCTTCTTTTATGCTGGCCACCGCCCTGGGCAAGCTGCCATCATTAGTACTGGAAACGCTGATTGGCCATGACCTGTTTTCCTGGCGGGAAAACTTACCCCGCCTGTTAGTGGTTACTGCCATTGTAGCGGTGGGGTACGGGGTATATAGTTTGGTGAGAAAGAAAGGAATTACGAGGAGGAGATGAGATGAAAAAACTAGCTTTGGGAGTAATGCTGGCCTTATTGGTGGTAATTCAATTTTTGCCGCCGGCCGCCGCCGGTCAGCCGATTAATGTGTATGTAGGAAGAAAATTACTGGATTTTGATGTGCCGCCGGTAGTCCGGGATGGCCGGGTATTGGTGCCGGTCAGGGCTATTTTTGAGGCCCTGGGGGCTAATGTGGAGTGGGATGAAAAAACCAAAACCGTACATGCCGAAATGGGAGAACAATTCAATGTATCCGCTACAGTGAACGAAACGCTGGCTGATATCAATGGTTATACTGAAGAACTGGACGTGCCGCCGCAGATTGTTAAAGGGCGGGTGATGGTGCCGCTGAGATTTGCCGCCGAATCATTCGGTGCTTTTGTCGAGTGGAACAGCGCAACAGCCACTGTAAAAATTTTTTATAAGCCATCTCTTGGCATAGAAGCGGCTGATATTGTAGAATTGGCAACAATAGACAAGGATCTTGACATTAGTGCCTTAAGACCACTGCCTAACGATAAGTTTCTAATAGAAGCCCAAAGTGAAGTTGATGGAAATATTGATATCCATTATTATGTTTTTGAATTAGGAACCAAAGCACTGAAGAAACTCATTACTGTACCGGGTTCTGACAGCTCGTCCTTTGTATCAAAACAAGGTGATATCCTGTATTATATACATAACGTTCAGACTGATTTATATAAACTGGATTTGAACGGTAAAACCACCAGGTTTACTAACACACCTTACATAACTGAATCCTGGCCGGTTTGGTCACCGGACGGCAAAAAAATTGCCTATTTTTCAGTTTCTACAGACACTGAAAAACATGCTTATATATCTGTCATTAATTCAGACGGTAGCGGGCAGGTTGATTTTGATTTCCCGGTGCATGATGACGTTGCTTTGACTTGGTCACCGGACGGCAAGCAGCTGGCATACAGTCTTTACAGAATGGGGGATAGCAACGGCATCTGGACAGTTAATAGCGATGGCACGGCGCGGAAAAGAATTCTCAAAATGGATGGTCTGGATTACCCGAATTGGTCGCCGGACGGCACTTGGTTATCCGCTACTAACGGCAATGAGTTTATTGTGGTCAAGAATGACGGTACGGGTGTAAAACGAATGAAGGGCCTTACACCGGTCTGGTCACCGGACGGAAAACTGTTGTTGTATAACCGGTTTGATGAAATATGGATTTGGCACCCGGTATTGGACAAAGTCAGTCCCATTTCATACGGCAATACCGGATCATTGAGTTGGTCGAATAATCAAAAAGCAATATTTAACGGGGCCGGTTATCGAATTGAAAAAATTACGCTGAATAGTTAAGATATTTTTTTGATGTTCTTTTTTACCCGCACTTCCCAGGTGTCGCAGAAAACATAGATATTGCGCCCGTTATTACCGCCCAAATCCTTTTCGACAATAGGAATATTCAAATCATCCAGATACTCTTGAATAAAGAGAGCATTGTTTTTGCCTATTTCAAAAGAGTTATTTTTAATTGTTTTGCCGCCACCAAAGATTTTCGCTTCCAGGTGCTTTTTACTGGCTCCATTTTTCAACATCAGGTCAATTAACTGATTTGTTGCGTGAGCGCCATACAGGGTATTTTCCCTGTAGCCCCCGGGCATCATAAAGTGGTTGATGCCGTAAACAGCGCCAGTTTTATCCCGCAGGCATACGGCGACACAGGAACCCAGTACAGTATTCAATACCGCATCCTGTTTCCTGGTAGCATAAATTTCGCCGATTGTAATTTTATGAATTGTTCTATTTAATTTATGGTCAAAAATTTCAAACATCATCCCACCACCTTTAGGATATATCATAGCGCCTGAATGTTGGGAAAGTATTAAACCTGGATTCCCGAAATTTATAACGATGGTACTGGTACCCCCAGTGACTGATAC
>CAZWUW010000081.1:0-12738 GCA_964636895.1 uncultured Eubacteriales bacterium | reverse complement strand
CCCGGCGTACCCGGCGGTCATTAATCCGGGTAGTCAGTTTGCCGTCCGAAAAAGTCCCGGCCCCGCCTTCACCGAACTGTACATTTGATTCGGTACGCAAGACGCGGTGCGCCCAGAAATCTTCAATATCCGCCGCGCGGGTATCCACATCCTGTCCCCGCTCCAAGACCAAAGGCCTATATCCATGCCAGGCCAGCGTCAGGGCGGCAAAAATCCCCGCCGGACCGGCTCCTACAATCACCGGAACCGGCAGCCCAGCCCGCACTACCGGGCCATCCACTACCGAACCATCCGCCGGGCCAGCCGCCGGGCCATCACCCGCCAGCCCCAACCCGGCAGCCCAGCCCGTGTCCGCTTCCTCCCGGTGCAGCGTAACATCTTTTAACCGGCGCCGGGCCACTGCCTTGGCACCCCGGGCCGACAATTGTACATCAATTGTATATACATAATAAAGGTGCGTTTTCTTCCTGGCATCAAGTGCCTTCCGGATAATCCGGTGCTCTTCGATATCCGCGGGAGAAACGGCCAGTTTGGTAGCCGCCGCCTGCAAAAGGTGGGAACTTTTTTGCTCCAAACCAAGTCTGATATTAGTAATGCGATAATACAAGCAGTATACCTCCCAATTATATCCCCAAACAGATTACAGTGTCAATCCATACTATACGCGGCCTAAAGAGGCGTTCCTGTCTAGCCGCGACCTATCTTTACCAGCACCCGGACCTCCGGCGTAACAGGACTGGTCACCCCTGCCGGCAAAACCAGCCGCACCGTCTTAACCAAATCCTCTTTCACCCCGGTAACGTCCACCTCGTCCGTGCGTACTTCCCCAATGCCGGCCAAAACCTCCTGCATCCCGGTCACAGTTACCGTCTCGGTCTGCGGGATGACCGCCGTCACTACCCACCCCGCCGCCGGCGCCCCGGCCACCGGCACCTTCACCGGCACTATCTTTTGCGGCAAATCCTCCACCACGGGCACGAAAACCTCTGCCTGCCCCGGTACAATATGCAACCCGGGTTTGTCAATGATCATGCCTTGCTCATTTACCGCCTGCAGCGGTATTGTTTCCAGTACATTGCTGCTGCGGTCGGTCAGGTCCACCTTAACCTGTACCACATCAATACCGGCCAGCACCTTTGCCGGCCCCTTTACAATTACCTGGCTGGGTTTAGCCACCGGTGTAAGATAACGATAGCCACCCACCGGCTGAGAAACAACAGCCACCTTTACATGAGCATGTTTTTCGGCCAGCCGGTCAATTTGCACCGCCACTTCAGCCGGCCTGACTTCCACCAGCCGCACCCCGGTCGGCAGCTTAACCTGCACCGGCAGCTTATTCTCACCCTCCCGGACCTTACTCAAGTCCACCCAAACCTCTACCGATTTGCCCGTCAGGTCGACTACCACATTCTGATTACCCTGCACCCGCAAATTAACATCATGGGGCATTTCCCGGATGGCCAGCGCCTGCACCAGGCCCCTTGCTTCGATAGGCACCTGGCGCAGCACCTGTTCTTTGGTGGGATTTAGTTCGTTAGTCACATATATCCATAAGAACACCGCCAATACAATGGATATCACCTTCATTAGCCAGGCGCCTCCGCGATACTTGTCCATCAGCTACGACCTCCGGTTCCAAAAATAATTATTAGCGCCGGCCTTCTGCAAAAGCATGTCTTCCAAAAGCTCCCGTAACGTCTTTTCATCCAGATTTCTGATCAGTTTGCCTTCCTTGGCCAGCGAAATAATACCCGTTTCCTCAGATACAATAACCGCCACGGCGTCGGAATGCTCAGTTATCCCCAAGCCGGCCCGGTGTCTGGTGCCAAGGTCCTTGGCAAGACCCGGCTGCTCCGACAACGGCAAAAAACACCCGGCCGCCGCCACCCGGTCGCCCCTGATAATGACCGCCCCGTCATGCAGCGGGGTATTAGGCATAAAAATATTTATCAAAAACTCACCGGAAACCACCCCATCAACTTTTATGCCGGTTTCAATATAATCATTGATGCCGGTCTCCCGCTCCATTACAACAAGTGCGCCAATTTTAACTTTACTCATCGTGGTCACGGCCCGGACCAGTTCATTTAGCAGCCGGTTGGCATCCTCTTCGCCCAAAAAATAAAACGGACGGGCAAAAAACTTCCCCCTCCCCAGCCGTTCCAGCGCCCGCCGTAATTCCGGCTGAAAAACCACCGGTATAGCGACAATAACCATAGTCTTAATATTATTCAAAATCCAGTTAAATGTGTATAAGCCCAGCCAGTCACTTACAGTGGCTGCCACCAGCAAGACTACCAGACCTTTAATCAACTGCACCGCCCGGGTACCGCGGATCTGCAGAATCAACCGGTAAATCAGCACAGCTACTACCAAAACATCCACAACATTAATTAAATTGATATCCGGCAGCATATTAATTAAATTTTCCGGTAGTTTAGCGGTCACCACATTCACCTCGGTACTATTATGTGTTATTATTAAACTTGTTAGAACATTTTAACCCACAAAGAAATAATTCGACAATTAGCGTTTTTATCCCTTTTTTATCGCACTTTTTCCTTATAATTCCCAATTATTTTTCATTTCCTGGTATTAACAGCAGGACAATTTTACCCGCAACAAGAATATATATAACTATTAGTTTTATTGGAGGGAGCGACCGGGGTGCGCATTCAGAAATGGCATATCACCGTCAGCCTTGTCTGCATTATATCAGGCATGCTGCTGGCCCTGAACCTAAAAGATCACTACAACGAAACCAACCCGGTGGCCCGGCGCAACGAGTCACTGGTCCAGGTCATCCAAACCCAGCAGCAAAAAAACCAGGAGCTGGAAAAGGAAATCGCCACGATTCGCAATGAGCTGGAAATGGTACAAAAAACCCAGGCCTCCGGCCAGGGCTACCTTGGGAAATTGCAACAAAACCTCGAAACCTTAAAATACGAAGCTGGTCTCACTTCCGTAACTGGCCCGGGAATAATAGCCACCCTGGAAGACCAGGAAAAAGCCCGCACCGCTGATAACCCGGAAAACTACCTGATTCACTTTTCCAACATTCTTTATCTGGTCAGTGACCTCAAGGCCGCCGGAGCAGAAGCCATTACCGTAAACGATGTGCGGATAGTCGGCACTTCCGACATCCGCTGCGCCGGCACCATCATCACCGTAAACCGTAAAGAGCTGGCCCCGCCTTATATCATCAAGGCCGTCGGTGACCCAGTGCTGCTGGAATCAGTGGTCAGAAACGGAGAATACTACATGCTGGAACTGGAAAAGTTTCCGGTCACTTTTGAAAAGCAGGAAAATATCTATATCGAAAAATACAAAGGCTCATTTGCTTTTAACTACGTCACCCAGGTAAAGGAAGGTGAATAAATTCATGTGGCTGCCCATATTGGGACTAATCCTGGGCTTTTTAGTCGGCCAGGTCTTCACTTTCGTCATCCCTGCCGCCTATGCGACTTATCTTTCCATAGCTATTCTGGCCACCCTGGACTCCGCCCTGGGCGGTGTCCGCGGGGTAATAGAAGATAATTATGACGGGGTCATCATGATGTCCGGTTTTTTCATGAATGGCGTGCTTGCAGCCGGCTTAGTATGGCTGGGCGACCGCATCGGTGTGGACCTATACTATGTGGCCATTTTTGTCTTTGGTGTACGGGTATTCCAGAACCTGGCTATTATCCGGCGGGACCTCCTGAACAGATATTTTCCGGACCATAAAAACTCCGCCAACACTATTTCCGGAGGACCTAACTAATGTTTAAAAAATGGCAGCTCACCCTCACTATCGCCTTCATTGTCCTGGGTCTTCTGCTTTCTCTGCAGTTTAGAACCTACCGGGCATACCGCAACGACCTGGGTTCCCAGTCCACCGAAACCCTGGCGGCCATGGCCAAAAACCTGAACAGCCAGTACTATGAATTGTTCCAGGAAGTTGGCGACTTAAGTGCCCAGCAGAAGCTAATCGAAAAAAATGCCGCCCAGGACAAAGACGTGGCCGCAGCCATGCAGATTGAAATGGAAAAGCTGAATATCGCCAACGGTTATACGCCTGTTAAGGGTGCCGGCCTGACCGTAACTATTCCGCCGGAAACTAACGGCGCCTTCGGTTACATGGATGTCATTGATATTGTAAATGAGATTTGGAACGCCGGCGCTGAAGCTGTGGCTGTTAACAATATCCGGGTTAACGGCTTTACCTCCATTTTAGCAGACGAAGACTATACCCGGATCCATGTAAACGGACAAAAGCTAGACTTTCCCATTGTTATTTCCGCTATCGGCGAACCGGGTACCCTGGACAAAGGAATTGCCATTCCCAGAGGGGTTATTGACGGTTTACGCATTGAACGCAACATCCCGCTGGAAATAAAACAGGAAGAGCACTTAGTCCTCCCCGCCGCCCCGCGTCACACCTTTAAATATACGGAAAATGCAAAAGAATAACGCCCATGTCGGGCGTTATTCTTTATTGTTTGCTCACCGGCTGGGCAAACAATCGCCGGTACTTGTCCGTCAGCACCGGGACGTTGCGGATATAATTCTGGGTCTCAGAGATATAAAGGTAGTTGCCGTTTAGCACATTACCGGGACCGGCGTTATAAGCCGCCAGGGCTTGCTCCAGGTTACCGAACCGCTTGAGCTGAATAGTAAGGTATCTCGCCCCACCATCGACATTCTGTGCCGGATCATAGGGGTCGACCCCCAACCCCTTGGCTGTCCGAGGCATCAACTGCATCAGGCCGATAGCCCCGGCATGGCTCCCAGCCGTAGCATCACCACCGGATTCCTGTTCAATGACTGCCGCAATTAGCGCCGGGTCAAGATTATACTTCCGGGCCGCTTTTTCAATCAGTGGTGACCAGCGCAAAATCCTGTCCGTCTTGTCAAAAGGCACAATTTTATTATCTACAATAAGCACCGGTTTGTTATCAATGCTCACGATGCGTACCAGCATCATAGCCACATAGGCTCTGCCCGCGTCCCGGACATTTTCTTTGATGATAGTCCATTCATCCTTAGCCGGTTTTGTATCACTCTCCGGTGCCGGGGTAAACTTTTGCTCAAGCTCATAAGAAACCGGCATTTTACTGTTCGCACTGACCAATTTGGCGCTCTCCACATTGTTCAGACCAACACCCCGCAGCATCAACTTCCATGTATTTTTCAGATTTATACGCACTACAGTGAGTTTTTCATTTTTATATACCAGGGTGTTTTTCACATCCAGTTTGGCCTTCGGGGGAAGTTTGGCAAAAGGCGGTTTAGTTTTGGCTATAAAGCCAAAAATCACGTTAGCTGCCTTATCGGAATAAACCGGCGACAACAGCAGCGCAAAAAACAGCAGCCAAAAAAAAGGAAGTCTGACGATATACTTTTTCCCCCAGAAATCTCTAGCCCGCTTCATTAATAAACCCCCTCCCGGCAGCACAGAATACTATGTTCGCCGTTGCGGGGGATTTTCCTGCTGCCAAATTTTATTGTCCGGTCATAGCCAATTCATTATTATCCTTCGCCGCCGCCTTTTCCAGCACTCTAATAAAAGCAGCCACAATCACAGGGTCAAATTGGTTTCCCGCGCAGCGTTTCAATTCCGCCACCGCTTCGGGCAACGTTTTCGGTTTTTGATACGGCCGTTGGGTGGTCATAGCATCAAAACTGTCGGCCACTGCCAAAATACGCGCCCCTAGCGGAATATCTTCACCCGCCAGCCCATCCGGATAGCCTTGCCCGTCAAACCGTTCATGGTGGTGCCGAACCAGCGGAATCACCTGACGTAGCGCCTTTATCGGCCTAATGGCTTCTGCTCCCCGAACGGTGTGCTGTCTGATTTGAAACCGTTCTTTTTCACTAAGCGGCTTGGTTTTATTCAGGGTCTTAGAATCAACCTCAATCTTGCCAATATCATGAAGAAAAGCCGCAATTTCCAGGTATTTTATGTCCTCATCGGCAAACTCCATTTCTCTGGCAATTTTAGCGGTGTAATCCATTACCCGTTCAGAGTGTCCGTATGTATATTTATCTTTGGCGTTTATAATCATAACAATAGTTTTAATGGCATATAGCAGATCCTGCTCGGAATCACTAAGCTGCATCTTCAGTTCATCCAGCACCGAGAAATACAATTCCACCCTGTTCCGGTATTTATTCTTAGCGCGGTAGAGAGCTTCATCCGCATATTTAATAAGTTCATCCTTAGCTGCAGCATTAGCCGGAAAATGGGCAATGCCCACTGATATTGTGATTTTGCCTCGCGGCTGCTCCTCCCGGCCGGGAAAAGGATGGTTTTCCACGGCCTTGCGGATGCTTTCCGCCAGCTCATAGGCCGGCTTATGTAACAGTCCGGGGCCAATAATCGCAAATTCTTCCCCGCCATAACGGGCCACTGTCAGTTTCGGGGAGCAAAACCCGGTCAAAATTTTACTAAAAGTCTTTAAAACCTCATCACCCTGAAAATGCCCAAAAACTTCATTGTAATTCTTAAAATGATCGATATCAAGGAAAATTAGTGCCAACGCCTGGTCCTGCCGACGGGCATCGACCAATTCAGCAGCTAAAATCTCATGAAAACACCTGTGATTATACAACTCCGTCAAGTTGTCCACCTTACTCTGTCGTTGTAATTCAGCATTCAGTTGCTTAATTGCCCGGTTGGCTTTAACCAGTTTGCATAATAACAGTCCGAAAACGGTCAAAAACAATAGTACAATCAGTACAATATCTACTCCCACAGCAAGAATAATTTCAGCCATAAAAACCTCCATAAATGCTATCGGCTCTGCTTGTTATTTTTCGACATTTTTCTTAAAAATCCTTTATTTACCGGATGCAAAAAAACATAGAGACCGGCTGAAGGCTAGTCTCCATAGCGTCTAGTTAAAAAAAAAGGCAATGGACTGGTCCTAATTGGACTCTGCCATTGCCTTGTATTGGTTTGCTTAATAGCACCTATATAATCGTACTACTCTTCTTTGCCTGCGTACTTGGAGGCAATTTCCTGCATAGCACCGGGGTCAGCCAGAGTAGTGACGTCACCGATGGCGCGGCCTTCGGCAATGTCTCTCAGGAGACGGCGCATAATCTTGCCGGAACGGGTCTTCGGCAAGCCGGAAGTAAAGATAATGTCATCCGGACGGGCGATAGGACCAATCTTAACACCAACATGCTTCTTCAGCTTGGTAACCAGTTCGTCACTGCCTTCAAAGCCATCCTTCAGGATAACAAAGGCGCAAACGCACTCACCCTTAACATCGTGCTTCTTACCTACAACAGCGGATTCAGCAACTTCCGGGCACTCTACCAGCGCAGATTCGATTTCGGCAGTACCGAGACGGTGACCGGAAACGTTCAATACATCGTCAACCCGGCCGGTTACCCAGATGTAACCCATTTCGTCTTTCTTCGCGCCATCACCAGCAAAATAATACTTGCCGAAACGCTTCCAGTACTGGTCAACATAACGGTCAGGATCACCGTAAATGGTCCGCAACATGGCCGGCCATGGGGACTTGACCACCAGGTAGCCAACGTCTGCGGAATTACCGTTTTCGTCAATAACATCAACTTCAATACCAGGGAAGGCGTTGGTAGCAGTACCCGGCTTCAGCGGGGTGATGCCCGGCAGCGGAGTAATCATATGCATGCCGGTCTCAGTCTGCCACCATGTATCCATGATAGGCGCAACACCATTGCCGATGTTTTCACGATACCACATCCAGGCTTCGGGGTTAATAGGTTCACCGACGGAACCAAGTACTTTAATAGCAGACAGGTCATGCTTCTTCGGATATTCTGTGCCCCACTTCATCCAGGTCCGGATAGCGGTAGGAGCAGTGTAGAACTTAGTTACGCCGTATCTCTCGGCCATATCCCACATCCTAGCCTTATCAGGATAGTCAATGGTGCCGTCATACATAAAAGTAGTGGCGCCCAACGCCAGCGGACCATAAACAACATAACTGTGACCGGTGATCCAGCCGATGTCGGCAGTGCACCAGTAAACATCGTCTTCCTTAAGATCAAATACATACTTGGCGGTAATCTGAGTTCCTACCAAGTAACCGCCGGTGGTATGCACAACACCCTTCGGCTTACCGGTAGTACCGGAAGTATAGAGGATGAAGAGCATATCTTCGGCGTCCATCTTCTCGGGCTCATAGTAGTTACCGGCAGTAGCCATGATATCATGATACCATACGTCCCGGCCATCATTCCACTCCACATCATTGCCGGCGTTCTTAACAACAACCAACTTCTGTACTGTAGGCGTATCCTGCAGGGCAGCATCGGCATTGTTCTTCAGCGGGAACGGATTACCCCGGCGGAAATTACCGTCTGCAGTAATAACAACTTTGGCCTGGCAGTCATTAATCCGGTCACGCAGGGAGTCCGCGCTGAAACCACCAAACACGATGGAATGAGCGGCACCAATCCGGGTGCAGGCCAGCATGGCAACGACAGCCTCGGGAATCATCGGCATGTACAGGGTAACGCGGTCACCCTTCACAACACCGAGTCCGGCCAGGGCATTAGCAAATTTATTTACTTCACGGTACAACTGACCATATGTAAGTTGAACCACCTTACCGATTTCGCTTTCATAAATAATTGCCACTTTGTTCCGGCGGGCGGATTTGGCATGGCGGTCAATACAGTTATAAGAAACATTCAGTTTTCCGTTGACATACCACTTGTAGAACGGCGCGTTGCTGTCATCAAGCACTTTGTCAAAAGGCTCAAACCAGTCAACAAATTCTTTACCCTTTTCTGCCCAGAAGCCCAGGCAATCGGCATTGGCCTTTTCATAAATATCGGCCTTGACGTTGGCAGTGGCTGTTAAATCAGCCGGCGGATTAAAAATCCGGTTTTCTAAAGCTTGGTTTTCCATTAAACAATCTCCCCCCGTTAATAAATTTTGATGGGTCAAAATATTTTGAAAATTTCCCAATGTCTACATTGTAAAACAACAGACAACCAAAGTCAGTAAATTGTCGGCGAACGGTCGAAAACCGGGGGCGAATGGTTATTATTCGCCACGACAGGCGGTGACCGGTCGTGTGCGTCCGGTGAACGGTAATGTTTTGCATTTCTGTGGCACCACTAAAATGCTGCATATAAAAAGCCGAAAGCGCCTTATCTGGCAACTTTCAGCTTTTTTGTTAGCGATGTTTACCCTGCGCCGGTGGGTTCTTTATCTGGCGCAAAACTGCCCCGCAGTGTAAAATTAACCAGCTCGGCAAATGTCAGGCCGGTCTTTTGCAGCATTTCCGACCGCACAGCCTTTTGCTCATCCTGCCGGTCCAGAAAATGTTTGGACTCTTGCAGGAGGTACTGGTAGTACTCCGCATCAACTATCCCCCGCTGGACGATTATGGACTGTAACGCAAAATTAACCTGTTCCAGCCGTTTAACCCGGCTAAACATCTCAATAAGCAGCAAACGCAGCAAATCAGCTTCGATTTCCCGCTCGGGGTCGCCGAGCAATTCCCAGATAGTTTTATCCGCTAACATTTTCCACACATCCTGCATAAGCTCTCCGGCAGCCTTTGTCTTAAGACCCGGATCCACCTGCCTTTTTCCCGGATGAATATTTTTCCGCACCGGCGGAGAAAATGATAAAGTAACCTTATAATGGAAAGGCTGAAATATATGAACGTTGAACAACCCTGGGACATGCTGGCAGATAAGAAAATTTGGGCCATGCTTGGTAATCCCGATCACGAAATCACCAATGACCACATCCGGCTGATGCTCATTGAATTGTTTAGCCGGCTAAAAACCTTGGAACTGGAAAACCATACCCTGAAAGTCCTGCTATTCCTCTATGAGTATCTGGACGAAAAAACTTATTTCAAAGCCCTTGAGGCAGCCAAGGAGTTTTTCAAATCCAGAGATGATGAAAAAGCTAAAGAGGTGGAGTTTTTCGCCAAGTCCGGCATTTCTTTTGTGGACTGGGTGAATTTTGCCACTAAGGGTACTTTCCGGGGAGATGCGCACTAGTACGGCACGGGAAGTGTTTATATATTGGAAGGGGAAACAATGACACCGGTCCTCCCGGGACTCCGGCCAAGGTTTCCCCCTTCCATTTATCAGAGGCTGTTAGACCCCTTTAACACTATCTGTAATCCTACTCTTCTTTGCTGCCATACTTAGTTGCGATTTCCTGCATAGCACCTGGGTCAGCCAGAGTAGTAACGTCACCGATGGCGCGGCCTTCGGCAATGTCTCTCAGGAGACGGCGCATAATCTTGCCGGAACGGGTCTTCGGCAAGCCGGAAGTAAAGATAATGTCATCCGGACGGGCGATAGGACCAATCTTAACACCAACATGCTTCTTCAGCTTGGTAACCAGTTCGTCACTGCCTTCAAAGCCATCCTTCAGGATAACAAAGGCGCAAACGCACTCACCCTTAACATCGTGCTTCTTACCTACAACAGCGGATTCAGCAACTTCCGGGCACTCTACCAGCGCAGATTCGATTTCGGCAGTACCGAGACGGTGACCGGAAACGTTCAATACATCGTCAACCCGGCCGGTTACCCAGATGTAACCCATTTCGTCTTTCTTCGCGCCATCACCAGCAAAATAATACTTGCCGAAACGCTTCCAGTACTGGTCAACATAACGGTCAGGATCACCGTAAATGGTCCGCAACATGGCCGGCCACGGGGACTTGACAACCAGGTAGCCAACATCTGCGGGATTACCATTTTCATCAATGACATCAACTTCGATACCTGGGAAAGCGTTGGTAGCGGTACCCGGCTTCAGCGGAGTGATCCCCGGCAGCGGAGTAATCATATGCATACCGGTCTCGGTCTGCCACCATGTATCCATGATAGGCGCTTTGCTGCCACCGATATTTTCATAATACCACATCCAGGCCTCAGGGTTAATTGGCTCACCAACGGTACCCAGAATTTTAATGGCGGACAGGTCATGTTTCTTCGGATATTCGGTGCCCCACTTCATAAAGGTCCGAATAGCTGTTGGTGCAGTGTAGAACTTAGTTACGCCGTATCTCTCGGCCATATCCCACATCCTGGCCTTATCCGGATAGTCGACGGTGCCGTCATACATGAAGGTTGTGGCCCCCAGACCCAGCGGACCGTAAATAACGTAACTATGACCGGTAATCCAACCGATATCGGCGGTGCACCAGTAAACATCGTCTTCCTTAAGGTCAAATACGTACTTGGCAGTGGCCTGAACGCCTACCAGATAGCCACCGGTGGTGTGCACAACACCCTTAGGTTTGCCGGTGGAACCGGAAGTATAGAGGATGAAAAGCAGATCTTCGGCATCCATTTTTTCAGGCTCATAGTAACTGCCGGCAGTAGCCATCACGTCATGATACCATACGTCACGGCCTTCTACCATTTCCACATCATTACCGGCATTCTTCACAACTACGACCTTCTGTACAGAAGGTGTATCCGTTAATGCCGTATCAGCGCTAATCTTCAAAGGGAACGGAGCGCCGCGGCGGAAGTTGCCATCAGCGGTAATTACAACTTTAGCTTGGGCGTCATTAATCCGGTCACGCAGAGAATCGGCACTGAAGCCACCGAACACAATGGAATGAGCAGCACCGACCCGAGTACAGGCCAGCATGGCAATAGCTGCTTCAGGAATCATCGGCATGTACAGGCATACCCGGTCGCCTTTTACCACACCTAAACCTGCCAGCGCATTGGCAAACTTGTTAACTTCCCGGTATAATTGCCCGTAAGTAAGGACTACCTGCCTGCCGATTTCACTCTCGTACATAATTGCCGCTTTATTCCGGCGGGCAGACTTGGCATGCCGGTCAACACAGTTATAGGAAATGTTCAGTTTACCGTTAACATACCATTTAAAGAAAGGATGGCCGCTGTCATCGAGTACTTTGTCATAAGGCTCGAACCAGTCTACCAGTTCTTTGGCCTGGGCATCCCAGAATGCGAGCCGGTCGGCATTGGCTCTTTCAAAAATCTCAGGCTGAGCATTAGCGTTAGCCGCCACATCAGCCGGCGGATTAAAAATCCGATTTTCCAAAGCTTGCTTTTCCATTAAATTTATTCCCCCTCAAATATAAAATTCTTATTTTTCCGAATTCATCAAATTCAAATAGCCCCAAAAAACAGCCCTCCATTAACTAACCGCCCGGTGCCCCCCTTTCTGTAAATAAGATTGACTCTGAAGGTCTTTTCCCGAGTCGGCAGCCGTTC
Organism: uncultured Eubacteriales bacterium; assembly: GCA_964636895.1. Taxonomy (GTDB): domain Bacteria; phylum Bacillota; class Thermincolia; order Thermincolales; family CAZWUW01; genus CAZWUW01. Next base: position 522 of record CAZWUW010000081.1, on the reverse strand, counting down.
CATTCAAGCCTAACAATAATCGTCAGGGCTCCGGAAGCTCAGGGAAACTTTGTAGCTGAATCTATTGCAAAAAAGCCCGCATAACCATAACCTGCTCTATTCCTTAGCATTAGATGTTGGTATATCAGGGCTTCAAACCAATGGTGTATATTTTTATAGACACTTATTTTGCGTCAATTTTATTCTAATATATCTAGGCGGATGATTCTATTCTTTAATCGCGAACTGCCTTATTGTGCTGTCAAGCGGTTAAAAACTTTGCTCAAACGGCACTGCAACCGGTCGCCAACCGTTAGCGACACACAAGCCGTCATTTCGGCCCGTTATTCAGACCGTTCGGCGGACAAAAACTAGGTTTGTAGTTTTCGTGCCGTAAATTAAACCGGACGGCGAACCGTCCGGTTTAATGAGCAGATTATTAAGACATTAACAACTCCATAGTCAGTGCCGGATGACCCTTTTCCTCGAGGAAGGGCAGGATTTCGTCACCTGAAACACCAACCGTTTCGTCCGCAATCTTAT
>CAZWUW010000080.1:0-12796 GCA_964636895.1 uncultured Eubacteriales bacterium | reverse complement strand
TGAGGTTTGTTACGCTCAAACTTTGCTTTTGCCATTTTTATCTTTCCTCCTTAAACTTTTAGGTAATTATAAATTATATTTTCTTTAACCCTGCCGTTTAGCTATAATGCCTTCGGCAATATTTTTCGGTACTTCATCATAATGGACAAACTGCATGGTATAAGTCCCCCGGCCTTGGGTAGCGGAACGCAGGTCTGTCGCATAACCGAACATTTCAGATAGCGGCACATACCCTTTGATTACCTGGGCGTTGCCCAGGGCTTCCATCCCCTCAATACGTCCGCGACGAGAGTTAATATCACCTATAACATCACCCATGTATTCCTCAGGCACCCTAACTTCAACCTTCATAATAGGTTCCAGAATCACCGGATTCGCTTTTGCGGCAGCGGTTTTAAAGGCCATTGAACCGGCTATTTTAAAAGCCATTTCGGAAGAGTCCACATCATGATAAGAACCGTCAAAAATGGTAGCCCGGATATCGAGGGCCGGATAGCCGGCCAAAATTCCGTTTTCCATTGCTTCTTTAATACCGGCTTCAACTGGTGCAATATATTCTCTGGGCACAACGCCGCCAACAATTTTATTGACAAACTCAAAGCCCTGACCCGGCTCTAATGGCGCCAGCTCAATCCAAACATGACCGTATTTACCGCGACCGCCGGACTGGCGCACAAACTTACCTTCAGCCTTAACAGAACTCCGGATAGTCTCCTTGTAGGCTACCTGTGGGCGTCCAACATTAGCATCAACCTTAAACTCCCGCATCATCCGGTCAACTATGATTTCCAGGTGCAGTTCACCCATACCGGAAATAATGGTCTGGCCGGTTTCCGGATCCGTATGCATCCGGAAAGTAGGATCCTCTTCAGATAACCGCTGTAAAGCTGTTCCCATTTTTTCCTGGTCGGCTTTGGTCTTCGGCTCAATTGCTACATGAATAACCGGTTCCGGAAACTCCATGGATTCCAAGATAATCGGCTTCTTTTCGTCACATAATGTATCACCGGTGGTAGTATCCTTAAGACCCACAGCGGAAGCAATATCACCGGTATAAACCTCGGAAATCTCTTCCCGGTGATTGGCATGCATCTGAAGAATACGACCAATCCGCTCTTTTTTGTTTTTTGTCGAGTTGTAAACATAAGAACCCGATTTTAGTACTCCGGAATATACCCGGAAAAATGCCAGTTTACCAACATAAGGGTCAGCCATTATTTTAAAAGCCAAGGCAGCGAACGGCTCCGCATCACTGGCCTCTCTATGATCCTCATTACCGGTATCCGGATGAATACCTTTGATAGCAGGCACATCAACCGGAGCAGGCATATAATCCACTATTGCATCAAGCAGCGGCTGTACACCTTTGTTTTTAAAAGCAGAACCACAAATAACAGGAGTGAATTTAACGGTGAGGGTTCCTTTTCTGATACCATTACGAATTTCTTCCTCCGTAAGGCTTTCTCCCTCCAAGTACTTCATCGTTAACTCTTCATCTGTTTCGGCTACCGCCTCTATAAGTTTTTCTCGGTATTCAGCAGCAATTTCCTCTAAATCTGCAGGAATATCGGCCATATCACTCTGGGTACCCAGGTCATCAGTGTAAATCTTAGCCTTCATGGTAACCAGATCAATAATACCTTTATATTGATCCTCAGCACCGATAGGAATCTGAATCGCAACCGGATTCGCACCCAGCCTATCTTTAATCATGCTCATACCCCTGAAGAAATCAGCGCCCATGCGGTCCATCTTGTTAATAAAAGCAATTCTTGGTACCCCGTACTTATCGGCCTGGCGCCAGACGGTTTCCGACTGGGGTTCCACCCCGCCGACGGAACAAAATACGGCTACGGCTCCATCTAAAACCCGGAGTGATCTTTCCACCTCAACGGTAAAGTCCACGTGTCCAGGTGTATCTATAATATTGATTCGATGACCTCGCCATTGACAGGTAGTTGCAGCAGAGGTAATAGTTATGCCCCGCTCCTGCTCCTGTACCATCCAGTCCATAGTAGCTGCCCCGTCATGCACTTCACCGATTCTGTGCACACGGCCTGTATAAAACAGAATACGCTCCGTGGTTGTTGTTTTACCGGCGTCAATATGGGCCATAATACCAATATTACGTGTTTTTTCTAAACTGAATTGTCTAGCCACAATTCTTTCCCCCTTTCTACCTTGAGGTGAATAAGATGCATTACCATCTGTAATGGGCAAACGCCTTATTGGCCTCAGCCATTTTATGCGTATCGTCTTTTTTCTTCACTGCGCCACCGGTATTATTAGCAGCGTCCATAACCTCCGCAGCCAATTTTTCTTCCAGTGTTTTTTCACCACCACGCTTGCGAGCAAACGCTACCAACCAACGCAAACCTAATGTTTGCCGACGATCGGGACGTACTTCTATAGGCACCTGATAGTTGGCCCCACCCACCCGACGGGCCTTTACTTCCAATACGGGCATAATGTTTTTCATAGCTGCTTCGAAAATTTCCATGGCCGGTTTTCCGGTTTTTTCCTCGGCAATGGCAAAAGCCTTGTAGCAAACGCTTTCAGCAATGCTGCGCTTACCATCCAGCATCACCTGGTTAATCAACTTAGTAAGAACTTTGCTTTTATAAATCGGGTCAGCCAGAACCTCTCTTTTTCCAATAAAACCTCTTCTGGGCATTCTTTTCCCCCCTTTGTACCAATCTCTAATCATATGCTAACAGAAAATATCATACTATATTAGTGAAACGGAATTACTTGGCTTTCGGTCTCTTCGCACCATATTTAGAACGGCCCTGGTTTCTATTTTGCACACCGGCGGTATCCAGCGCGCCCCTAACAATATGATATCTGACACCCGGCAAATCCTTGACCCGGCCACCCCGAACCAACACCACAGAGTGTTCCTGCAAATTGTGACCAATACCTGGAATATAAGCGGTAATTTCGATACCATTGGTTAATCTAACCCTGGCTACTTTCCGCAGCGCAGAATTAGGCTTCTTCGGCGTGGTGGTATATACCCGGGTGCAAACCCCTCTTTTCTGAGGAGACTCTTTGAGGGCTGGAGCATTGGACTTTTTGGCCAGTACTTCCCTTCTCTTGCGCACTAATTGGCTAATCGTAGGCATAAAACGCACCTCCTTCCTTAAAATTACAATTTATTAAAATCATTTGCCCCTTACGAATCCGTAAGGGGCAAAGTCAAAACCGGTATCTGTTTTGCACCCTTAAACGCAGACTATACGGTTATTCCAGCAAAGCTGCTACAGCACAGCCTACCTCAATATTACAAGCCTTGCCTAAATCTTTCATGGACTCAGCCGTCACCACATCAATACCCTTTTCACGACACAATTCAATAATTGGTCCGGTAACTCGGTTTTCTGCATCCGCAGCAATAAAAACTTTTTTAGCCAGGCCCTTGTCAATAGCCTTTATAGTCTGTTTAGCACCAACAATTTTCTTTTTGGCACCCTGCAAACCGGTTAAAGGCACGCCAAGTCCTCCTCTCAGGAATTCAGACACTTTTATATGATAGCATTTTTACCATACGCTGTCAAGAATATAAATACTACTCAACAGTGTTAAAATTCACTTCCCCGGGATTGGGAAGTATTTTTATGTTCCGGTAACGGGACATGCCTGTTCCGGCAGGTACCAGTTTACCGATAATCACATTCTCCTTTAACCCCAGCAGCGGATCCATCTTTCCTTTGATTGCGGCTTCCGTCAAGACCCGGGTTGTTTCTTGGAAGGAAGCTGCCGACAAGAAAGAATCCGTCGCCAATGAGGCCTTCGTAATCCCCAGCAATACCGGTCGGGCTGTGGCCGGCTGGCCACCCGACGCAATCACCTTGACATTTTCTTCCTCGAAATCAAAAATGTCAATCAGGCCGCCCGGCAATAATTCAGTATCACCGGGGTCTTCCACTTTAACCTTCCTAAGCATCTGCCTAACCATAACCTCAATATGTTTATCATTAATATCCACACCCTGCAGCCGGTAAACCCGCTGCACCTCATGCACCAAATAGACCTGAACGCCCTTAAGCCCTTTAATTTTCAACATGTCATGGGGGTTAACCGAGCCCTCGGTAAGTTCATCACCGGCAGCCACCGTTTCACCGTCTCTGACTTTCAACCTGGCGCCATAGGGCACTTGATATACATGTCGATCCCCACTGTCATTGGAAATTTCAATTTCCCGGCGGCCCTTCACTTCCTGCATCTTCACGCCACCGTCAATTTCAGTAATAACAGCCTGGCCCTTCGGTTTTCTGGCCTCAAACAGTTCCTCGACCCGGGGTAGACCCTGGGTAATATCATCCCCGGCTACACCGCCGGTATGGAAAGTCCGCATAGTTAACTGAGTACCCGGTTCCCCGATGGACTGAGCGGCAATAATGCCAACCGCTTCTCCGATATCCACCTGCCGGCCGGTAGCCAGGTTGCGTCCATAGCACTTTTTACAAACCCCATATCTGGTTTTACAAGTCAGCACAGATTTTATTTTAACTTTAGTTATCCCGGACTGAATAATACTTTCGCCCTGACCTTCTGTTATTTCTTCATTAGCCTCTGCCAATACTTCACCTGTTTCCGGATGAGTAATGGTATCAGCGGCAATCCGGCCAATTATCCGATCAACCAAATTTTCAATAGATTCAGACCCATCTTTGATTTCTTCCACCACAATACCACTCGTAGTACCGCAGTCTTCTTCCCGAACAATAACATCCTGGGCCACGTCTACCAGCCGCCGGGTCAGATAACCGGAGTCAGCTGTCCGCAATGCGGTATCAGCCAAGCCCTTCCGGGCACCATGCGTGGAAATGAAGTATTCCAGTACAGTTAACCCCTCCCGGAAGTTGGCTTTAATCGGCAGGTCAATAATCCGACCGGACGGGTCAGCCATCAGTCCCCGCATCCCTGCCAACTGACGGATTTGCTGAATATTCCCCCGGGCACCGGATGTTGCCATCATATATACCGGATTAAACTTATCCAGCGTTGCCAACAAAGCGCTGGTAACCCTCTCAGTAGCATCATTCCAGATACCGATAACCTTTTGATAACGCTCTTCTTCTGTAATCAAACCGCGGCGGTACTGAATTTCCACCTGCTCAACATTCTTTTCCGCCCCTACCAAAATTTCCTTCTTCTGGCTCGGAATTGTGATGTCCGAGATACCAATTGTTATACCTGCCCTGGTAGCATATGTGTAACCCAGTTTCTTCAGCCCGTCCAGCAGGTCTGCCGTAGCAGCATAGCCCTGATCACGATAACATTTAGCCACAATATTGCCTAGCACCTTTTTAGTGGACACTTCATTTATATAACCAATTTCCGGCGGAATGGCTTCATTGAAAATCGTCCGGCCTACAGTAGTCTCCAACAAAGTCCCATCTGGGCGTCTCACCTTAACCCGGGCGTGGAGTCCAGCCGCCCCTGTCCGGTAAGCCAACAAAGCCTCTTCAGCACTGCAGAAAACCATACCCTCACCCTTGACCCCGGCTCTTTCCAAGGTCAGGTAATAACAACCCAAAACCATATCCTGGGTAGGAATTGCCACCGGTCGGCCATCTTTGGGGTTCAATATGTTATGAGCGGACAACATCAGCAACCGCGCTTCCGCCTGGGCTTCAGCGGACAAAGGAACGTGCACGGCCATCTGATCCCCGTCAAAATCTGCGTTATACGCTGTACAAACCATAGGATGAATCTGGATGGCCCGGCCTTCCACCAGGACCGGTTCAAAAGCCTGAATGCCCAACCGGTGCAGTGTAGGCGCACGGTTTAACAATACCGGGTGCTCCTTAATCACTTCTTCCAGAACATCCCATACCTCATGACGCACCCTTTCCACCATCCGTTTGGCGCTCTTGATATTATGGGCATGTCCGTCATTCACAAGTTTCTTCATCACAAACGGTTTAAACAATTCCAGCGCCATTTCCTTAGGCAGTCCGCACTGGTGTAAAAGCAACTCAGGCCCTACTACAATAACGGAACGACCGGAATAGTCTACCCGTTTCCCTAACAAATTTTGGCGAAACCGGCCCTGTTTCCCTTTCAGCATGTCGCTCAACGACTTCAGCGGGCGGTTGCCCGGCCCGGTGACTGGGCGGCCGCGGCGCCCGTTATCTATTAGCGCATCAACTGCTTCTTGCAGCATACGCTTTTCATTACGGACAATTATATCCGGTGCGCCAAGGTCCAAAAGTCTTTTTAACCGGTTGTTCCGGTTGATAACCCGACGATAAAGATCATTTAAATCCGAGGTGGCAAACCGGCCGCCGTCCAACTGTACCATTGGCCGCAGTTCTGGCGGAATTACCGGCACAACGTCCATGACCATCCATTCGGGGCGGTTGCCTGACTTCCGGAAGGCTTCAACCACTTCCAGTCTTCTGATAGCCCTAATCTTTCGCTGGCCACTAACTTCCTTAAGTTCCTGTCGAAGCTCTTTAGACAATTCTTCGAGGTTTATTTCCTCCAGAAGTTTTTTGATAGCTTCGGCACCCATACCAGCCTTAAATAAATTACCATATTTCTCCCGGTATTCCCGGTACTCGGTTTCCGTCAACAACTGCTTTTTCATCAGCGGCGTATCGCCCGCATCAATAACAATATAAGACACAAAGTAAAGCACTTTTTCCAGGGATCGGGGTGACATATCCAACAGTAACCCCATCCGGCTGGGTATCCCTTTAAAATACCAAATATGCGAAACCGGTGCCGCCAGCTCAATATGACCCAGCCGCTCACGCCTCACCTTTGACCGGGTAACTTCAACCCCGCAGCGATCACAAACGATGCCCTTATAGCGTACACGCTTATATTTGCCGCAGTGACACTCCCAGTCCCGGGTCGGTCCAAAAATCCGCTCACAGAAAAGCCCGTCCCGTTCTGGTTTCAAAGTGCGGTAATTGATAGTTTCGGGTTTTTTTACCTCGCCGCTGGACCATTCCAGGATCAGTTCCGGTGAAGCCAAACCGATTCTCATCCGGTCAAAATTATTTACATCCAACAAGGGCCTCTCTCCCTTCAGCTTGATTAAAATTGGTATTACTTACCGGCTTAATCTTCACCGAGGTCAAAATCCTCTTCCATAAAGGCCTCGTCAAAGTCGTCCAGTTCCTCTTCCTCGTCTGCCGGTTCAACACCCGGCTCACCCGTCTGCTCACCCTGGATATCAAGGCCCAACTCCTTAGCGGTTTCACTAACATCTTCTTCCGCCTCTTTTATTTCAATTTCTTCATCATCTTCAGACAATACCTTAACGTCAAGACAAAGACTCTGCAGTTCTTTTATCAATACTTTAAAGGATTCCGGCACACCCGGTTCGGGGACATTTTCACCCTTTACAATGGCTTCATAAGTCTTCACCCGGCCAACCACATCATCGGATTTAACAGTCAAAATTTCCTGCAAGGTATACGCCGCTCCATACGCCTCTAATGCCCAGACCTCCATCTCCCCGAAGCGCTGACCGCCAAACTGAGCTTTCCCGCCCAGCGGCTGCTGCGTAACAAGGGAATAAGGTCCGGTGGATCTGGCGTGAATCTTATCATCAACCAGGTGAGCCAGCTTCAGCATATAGACATAACCAACAGTGATGGGATTATCGAATGGTTCACCGGTTCGCCCGTCAAAAAGACTGGTTTTTCCGGTTTCAGGCAACCCGGCCTTCACCAGGGTTTCAAACACATCATCTTCCGTAGCACCGTCAAATACCGGTGTCGCCACATGAATCCCCAATGTCTTGGCTGCCCACCCCAAATGAGTTTCCAGTACTTGCCCAAGATTCATCCGTGACGGTACGCCCAGCGGATTGAGCACTATTTCGATTGGCGTGCCGTCCGGCATAAAGGGCATATCTTCTTCCGGCATGATTCTGGCAATAACACCTTTGTTACCGTGCCGGCCGGCCATTTTATCCCCTTCGGAAATCTTTCTTTTCTGAGCTATATACACCCGAACCAGTTGATTTACGCCGGGTGCCAGTTCATCCCCGTTTTCCCTGGAAAAAACCTTAACATCAACGATTTTGCCGGACTCACCGTGCGGCACCCGCAGGGAAGTATCTCTTACCTCCCGGGCTTTTTCACCAAAGATTGCACGTAATAAACGCTCTTCCGCAGTGAGTTCCGTTTCACCCTTTGGTGTTACTTTGCCAACCAGGATATCTCCCGGCCTTACCTCTGCACCAACCCTGATTATGCCCCGGTCGTCCAGGTCTTTTAGAACCTCTTCGCCAACATTAGGGATATCACGGGTAATCTCTTCCGGCCCAAGTTTGGTATCCCGGGCGTCGCACTCGTATTCTTCTATATGGATAGAAGTAAAGTAATCATCCTTGACCAGCTTTTTACTGACCAAAATAGCGTCCTCATAGTTATAACCTTCCCAAGGCATAAACGCTACCAACACATTACGGCCCAGAGCCAGTTCACCCATGTCGGTGGAGGGACCGTCAGCTATCACATCCCCTGCTTCCACCCGTTTGCCCCGTTCCACAATAGGCTTCTGGTTCATGCAGGTGCCCTGATTGGATCTGGTAAATTTCAAAAGCTTATATGCATCTTCTGTGTTATCATCATTAGCAATAATAATTTCATCTGCCGTTACCCTTTTAATCACGCCGGCCTTTTTGGCCAACCCCACTACGCCGGAATCCCGGGCTGCTTTATATTCCATCCCCGTTCCTACCAATGGTGCATCTGTGCGCAACAACGGTACAGCTTGCCGCTGCATGTTCGAACCCATTAGCGCCCGGTTAGCGTCATCATTTTCCAGAAAAGGAATTAACGCAGTAGCAATACTTACAACCTGCTTAGGCGAAACATCCATATAGTCCACCCGGTCTACGGATACTACCAGATTATCGTGGCCATAGCGCGTCCAGACCCGGTTTTCCATAAAGCGCCCCTGTTCATCAAGGAGCACATTGGCCTGAGCAATAGTGTAGATATCTTCCTCATCAGCAGTCAGATACTCAATTTCTTCCGTGACCAACCTGTTCTCCTTGTCAACTTTTCTGTAGGGAGTTTCTATAAAACCGAATTCATTGATTCTTGCATATGTACTGAGTGAACCGATTAATCCAATGTTCGGACCTTCCGGCGTCTCAATTGGACACATCCGGCCATAGTGAGAATGGTGCACGTCCCGCACTTCAAATCCGGCCCGTTCCCGGCTAAGGCCGCCCGGCCCCAGCGCGCTAAGCCGGCGTTTATGCGTCAATTCAGCCAGGGGATTAGTTTGATCCATAAACTGGGAGAGTTGACTGGAACCAAAAAATTCCTTAATGGCTGCCACTACCGGCCTGATGTTAATCAGCACCTGTGGTGTAATTACTTCCACATCCTGAATAGTCATCCGCTCCCGGACAACCCGCTCCATTCTGGACAAACCTATCCGGAACTGGTTTTGCAATAGTTCGCCAACGGAACGCAAACGCCGGTTGCCCAAATGGTCTATATCATCCGCATTTCCCTCTTCATCCATTAAACGCAACAGATAGAAAACTGCGGCAAAAATATCTTCTTTGGTCAGATTTCTAATGCCCCGGGGCACACCGGCCTTCAGCTTCTTGTTCAATTTATACCGGCCAACATTAGCCAAGTCATATCTTTTGGGATCAAAAAACAAAGTTTCCAGCAATGACCTGGCACTTTCTACAGTCGGCGGTTCACCGGGCCTTAAACGCTTGTATATCTCGACCAGCGCTTCCTCTTCAGAATCCGTGTTATCCCGTTCTAAAGTAGCCCTAATTCGTTCATCATCATTAAACATTTCCAAAATCTTGGCGTCGTTATTGGCCCCAAGAGCCCTAACCAGTACAGTAGCCGGAAGTTTACGGGTGCGGTCAATGCGGACAAAAATATTATCATTCAAATCAGTCTCAAATTCCAGCCAAGCCCCCCGGTTGGGAATAATGGTAGCGTTATAAAGCTTTTTCCCGCTGGTATCAATTTGTTCAGCGTAATAAACCCCTGGCGAACGCACCAACTGGCTGACAATAACCCGTTCAGCACCGTTAATGATAAAAGTACCTTTTTCTGTCATCAAGGGAAAATCGCCCATAAACACTTCTTGTTCTTTGACTTCCCCGGTCTCTTTGTTAATTAACCTGACTTTCACCCGCAAAGGAGCAGCAAATGTAACATCACGTTCCTTGCAGTCCTCAACCAGATATTTGGGCTCGCCCAGCGTGTAGTCCACAAACTCAAGAATCAGGTTGCCGGTAAAATCCTGAATAGGAGAAATGTCATAAAACATTTCCCGCAGTCCTTCCTTGAGAAACCACGCATAAGAGTTCTGCTGAATTTCAATGAGGTTAGGCATTTCCAAAACTTCCTGAATTCTGGCATAACTCCACCGTTCCCGCTTTCCCACTTTAATCGGATAGACCATTAAAGAACTTCACCCCTTATTAAGATATCAAATATTACCGCCAGTAACGGGCTTATCGCAGCAAACATTTAAAAGCAAGGCTTATAACAAACCTCGCTTTATATTCTTCGATTATGAATATTAATCCGTGCCAAACTGTATTTAATATCCTGCATCTATTTAATATAACCGCCATAAGTGGTTTTTATTCAAAAACTGCCGTGCTGTCATTCTTAATGCCAAGACAGCCTATTATATGGTCACATTATATAATGTTAGCATAATCATCATCATTTGTCAACTTCAACTATTAAGGATTTATTGATTAAAAGAAGACAGATTGAGGCACCCTGTTCCGCCAGGGTGCCTCCGTTTATTTTTTTTGCTTCAATATTGCCAAAATAATTACTTAACTTCTACAGTAGCACCGGCTTCGGTAAGTTTGGTTTTGATAGCTTCGGCTTCTTCCTTGCCGATTTTTTCTTTAACCGGTTTAGGAGCACCATCAACTAGGTCTTTGGCTTCTTTCAGGCCCAGACCAGTGATTTCGCGAACCACTTTGATTACGTTGATTTTCTTATCACCGGCACCGGCCAGGATAACATCAAACTCACTTTGCTCTTCGGCAGCAGCCGGAGCCGCACCAGCCGCAGGGGCAGCAGCTATAGCCGCTACCGGCGCAGCAGCACTGACACCAAACTCCTCTTCAAATGCTTTTACCAGCTCACTCAATTCCAATACAGTCAAGCCTTTTACGGCTTCCAAAATTTCATTTACTTTAGACATGTTATTATCCTCCTTTTAAAATAGGTTTTAAAGTTATGCTTCAGCGCCTGCTTTTTGCTGGCGGACAGCTTCCAGTACATAAACCAAACTGCGCAGGGTACCCTGCAATACACCGGCAAACCCGTACATCGGTGCCTGCATACCGCCCAGCACTCTGGCCAGCAATACCTCGCGTGAGGGCAGATCAGCCAGGGCTTTTATCCCCTCCACGCCAATAACCTTACCATCCAGAATACCGGCTTTTATTTCCAGGTCCTTATGTGTCTTTGCAAACTCAGATAAAATCTTAGCCGGCGCAACCGGGTCTTTTTCACTAAAAGCGAGAGCGGTCGGTCCTTCCAAATAAGGATCAAGCCCCTCCAGACCAATCTGATTAGCAGCTATTCTGGTCAATGTGTTTTTTACAACCTTAAACTCAATCCCGGCATCTCTAAGTTTGTTCCGCAGGTCAGTAACCTCGGCTACATCAAGTCCCCGGTAATCAGTAAGCACCACACTCTGGGCGGCTTCCAGCTTTTCTTTTATTTCCTGAACCACCGGTTCTTTAGCTTTTATATTGGGCATCATTCCACCTCCTTGGGCTAAACCACGGTGAGCCTGCAAAAAACAATAAGGCTCCGGCAGACATGCCGGAGCCCGAAAGTTCATGTTTCAGGATATTCTCCAGCCTCGGTTGGCGGGCACTGCCCATTATGCTTATGAGCACCAACTGTCTACAGCTCACGAATAGTTTATTATTTTGTAACAGTACCAATTATAAACGACAGTTTAACTGTTGTCAATACTCTTACTTTGCGGCCTTTAATGGGTTAACTTTTACCCCGGGGCCCATGGTAGATGAAACAGTGATGCTCTTGAGGTAAGTCCCTTTAGCCCGGGTCTTTGACAGTTGAATAAAGAAAAAATTTTCTAAAAGCCCTAGAAATAGGGTTTTTTTTATTGTTTTTTTGTCAAATTTATCATTTTGCTATTGAGTACTTTTGGGTACTGTGTTATAATATAAGGGATTGGAGGAATTATTGCCTATGAGATTAAAAATTTCTAAATCCCCAAATGCAGCTTCCCTTTATGTTATAAAATCTACATACGAAAACAAAAAGCATTCTACAAAAATTGTTGAAAAACTCGGCACTTATGATGAACTTCTGAAGAAATTGAACGGCCAAGACCCCATCGAATGGGCAAAAAAGTATATAGAGGAACTTAACCAAAAAGAAAAAGAGGAAAAACGCGAAATCCTCGTTAAGTATTCGCCTTCAAAGACTATCAACAAAGGCGATCAGCGTTCATTTAACGGCGGGTATCTCTTCCTTAAAAAGATTTATCACGAACTTGGACTTCATAAGATTTGTAAAGATATTTCCGAAAAGTATAGATTTGATTTTGACCTCGATTCAATACTCTCAAGATTAATTTACGGCAGGGTAATCTTCCCTTCCTCAAAGCTTGCAACATATGAGCTTTCTAAAAGGTTTATTGAGCAACCGAATTTTGATTTGCATCAAATCTATAGGGCTCTTGAAGTTCTCGCCAAGGAAACGGATTTTATTCAGGCCTCTCTGTATAAAAACAGCTTGAAGGTTTCCAAAAGAAATACAGGTGTTCTTTTCTATGA
>CAZWUW010000079.1:0-13222 GCA_964636895.1 uncultured Eubacteriales bacterium | reverse complement strand
AAGCCTATATCAAGGCTTTCAGGGATTTTTTCTTTATTCAACTGTCAAAGACCCGAGGCAAAGGCAGATTTGGTTACCATCGGCAATACAAAAGCCAGATTGGCTATTGAGGTTGATGTTACTGAATATATTCACCATCAGAGCTGGGTCGTCATTTCTACTACCTTGCTTTTTTGCACTGGATATATTATAATTATGGCAAAATTAAGGCAGGATGGTAGCACGGTGCGGACAGATGATAGTTGTTAGGCACTCCTGCCGGAGTGCCTTCGGCATTTTTAAAAAGAGGTGAAGCCTGTTGACCCTTGTTGGTAGTAAAAAAACTGCCAGTGTAGCCATTCGTATGGCTCTATCCGAGAGCAGAGAAGATGAAAAAGAGCTGCAGAAGGTTTTTTTCGCGGACGGAATTAAAACGGCGGCCGTCGATTATGGCGGCGAATTTATTGCGTCGGTGAAAAAGATTGTGGAGCGGGCCGTGGTGGCGGCCAAGCGGGAGGGCGTGATAAAAGATACGCATACGGACGAAGGTGCTGTTGCCGGGGCCACCAGGGAAGCCATTTCACAAATTATGCCTAAAGCGGTGGGGCTGAATGTAGGCGGTAAAATCGGTATCGCTCGTCAGCAAGACCATATCACGGTAGCGCTCTTTTTTGGCATCGGTTTGCTGCACTTGGACGAGGTGGCGATAGGGTTAGGGCACCGTGCCGTCCCGTAGAAGGGAGACATAATTTTGGCTGAGCAGTGTTTAGTAAGAGGAATTCGCGGGGCAATCAGTGTTGAGGAAAACACTTCTAAGGAGTTAATTGAGGCTACCAAAGAATTATTACTTACCTTGGTCAGGGATAATGACCTGGACACGGAGGATATTGCCAGTATTTTTTTTACGGTGACACCTGATTTAAATGCCGATTTCCCTGCCACAGCGGCCCGGGAACTGGGTTGGACTAGTGTGCCACTGTTGTGTGCCCGGGAGATTGATGTACTTAATGGACCGCCCAGGTTAATCAGGGTGCTGATCCATGCCAATACTACCAAAAGTCAGCAGCAAATCAGGCACGTATATCTGAAGGAGGCGGCCAATCTAAGGCCGGATTTACAGAAGTAGTGGAGCTGCGCTTTTTGCCGCCAGTTATGGCTCAGTTACGAGAATAACTGAATAACCGGTAGATTTAAGATAAATGTTGACTGGATTTTAATTTTTGTGTTATAGTCTAATTAGTTAGGTAATTTAGTTTAGTTAGTTTAGTTAGTTTAGTTAGTATAGTTAGTTTCTTTGGTAGAGTTGAGTATGAGCTTATCATAATGATTAAGCTGGGAAGAGCATAGTTGAGACGAGTTGAGCTGAGATGAACAGGGTTGGCCAGTTATGTTGTCAAACCGGTACTCATTTGAGTGCGGGTTTTTTTGCTTTCCATAAACAGGGTTATCATAATGCGAGGAGGTTGTTCATGTTTATCCCATCGCTTGAGGAATATTGTCAACAAAGCAAGGATTATAACCTGGTGCCGGTTTATACGGAGCTTTTGGTAGACATGGAAACCCCTATTTCTATTTTTAAAAAGGTATGTCGGGAGGGACGCTGTTATTTATTGGAAAGTGTTGAGGGTGGTGAAAACCTGGCCCGTTACTCATTTATAGGTTTTCAGCCGCTTTTAGAGTATATTTGCAAAGATGGTCGGGGGGAAATCCGGGACGGCACAGGGGTCAGGGCGGCGGAAGGACCGCCGCTGGATGTGCTGGAAGAAATCATGTCCGGTTTTAAGGCACCCAAAATGGAGCAGCTGCCGCGATTTTATGGGGGCGCGGTAGGCTATTTCGGCTATGACCTGGTGCGGTATGTGGAGGATTTGCCGCGTTTTACGGATGATGACCTGCAATTGCCGGACGGCCATTTTATCGTGACCAGGGTTGTGCTTATTTTTGATCATGTAAAACATAAGGTTAAAATTGTTGTCAATACCTGTCCCGGCGAACATCCGGCGGCTGCATATAATGAAGCCGGCAAGCTGATCAGGTTGGTGGCAAAAGCGATTCAGGAACCCAATGGAGAAGCCGGGACGGGGTTTAGCCCCAAAAAGTCAGAGGCGCAGTTTACCTCAAACATAAGTAAACAGGATTTTTTGGCTAAGGTGCTGGCAGCCAAAGAGTATATAAAGGCTGGGGATATATTTCAGGTGGTGCTTTCCCAGCGCCTGCAAACACCATTGCCCGGTGAACCGTTTGACATTTATCGCCATCTGCGGGCTTTGAATCCGGCACCTTACCTGTATTATCTAAATTTTGCCGAGACGTTGATTATCGGTTCGTCACCGGAAATGCTAATCAGGGTGGAGGACGGTCTGGTGCAGACCTGTCCCATAGCCGGCACCAGACCACGCGGGCGGAACCGGGAGGAAGACCGGCTGCTGGAAGCCGAATTGCTAGCTGATGAGAAGGAAAAAGCTGAACACCTGATGTTGGTGGATTTGGGCAGAAACGACTTGGGTCGGGTATGTGAATATGGTACTATAGAAGTAAAGGATTTCATGGCTGTGGAAAAATATTCACATGTCATGCATATTGTTTCCACGGTAGAGGGTAAACTGGCTCCGGGCAAAACTGGCTTTGCCGCCTTAAAGGCCTGTTTTCCGGCCGGTACTTTATCCGGTGCGCCTAAAATCCGGGCTATGGAAATCATTGAAGAGCTGGAACCGACCCGGCGCGGAATATACGGCGGGGTGATCGGGTATTTTGGATTCACCGGTAATCTGGATTCCTGCATAACTATCAGGACTATTCTGGTACATAAGGGAATTACGTACGTGCAGGTTGGTGCCGGGATTGTTGCCGATTCCGATCCGGAGCGGGAATATGACGAGACTGTCAACAAAGCGGGTGCACTGATGGAAACGTTGTTACTTGAGGAGGTTGGCTAATGATTTTGATGATTGATAATTATGATTCCTTTACCTTTAATCTGGTGCAGTACCTGGGTGAGCTGGGTCAGGAAATCAAAGTGTTCCGGAACAATAAGATTTCTCTGGCTGAGATTTCAGCGCTGCAGCCGGACTATATTGTAATCTCACCGGGACCGTGTACACCTAATGAGGCTGGGATATCAATTGCGGTGATTGAAAGGTTTGCCGGACAAATTCCAATCCTGGGGGTATGTTTGGGCCATCAGTCCATAGGTCAGGTGTTTGGCGGCAGGGTTATCAGGGCGGAAAACCTGATGCACGGTAAGACATCGCAGATTTATCACGATGGCAAAACAGTTTTCCGTGACCTTCCATCTCCGTTTACCGCTACCCGTTATCATTCACTGATTATTGAACGGAAGAGCCTGCCTGACTGCCTGGAAATAACAGCCGAAACCGCCGCAGGCGAAATTATGGGCGTACGGCACAAGACATATGTGGTGGAAGGGGTCCAGTTTCATCCGGAGTCTATTTTGACGGAAGAGGGTAAAAAGCTGCTGGGGAATTTTTTGCAGCTTTAGTTGCCGGAATAGATTAGTTGGCGGTAAAGATTAGAGGAGGTGAGCGGAGCATGTTCAGAGAAGCGATTGACAAGGTTGTTAACGGTCAGCATTTGAACGAGGAAGAAGCAAGTAAACTGATGGAGGAAATAATGAGCGGGCGGGCCACCAATGCCCAGATTGCTGCGTTGATTACAGCTATGCGCATCAAAGGAGAAACGGTGGATGAAATCACCGGGTTTGCGCGGGTAATGCGTCAGAAAGCCACCCGGGTGCCTACTGCAGCACCATTGCTGTTGGATACTTGCGGTACCGGGGGTGATGGCGCGCAAACCTTTAACATTTCTACTACCGTGGCATTTGTTGTAGCCGGTGCCGGTGTGGCGGTAGCCAAGCACGGCAACCGTTCCGTCTCCAGCAAAAGCGGCAGCGCAGATGTGCTGGAAGCGCTGGGGGTTAACCTGGAACTGCTCCCTGAACAGGTAGGCATGTGTATAGATAATGTCGGTATCGGCTTTCTGTTTGCCCCTGTTTTGCATGGCGCTATGAAATATGCTAGCGGACCCAGGCGGGAAATCGGTATTCGCACGGTTTTTAATATACTTGGCCCGCTGACCAACCCTGCCGGTGCCCAGGCGCAGATTTTGGGTGTTTATGACCACCAACTGACTGAAGTTATGGCCGGCGTACTGGCCAGGCTGGGCACCGGTGCGGCTTACGTGGTGCATGGTGACGGCGGACTGGATGAAGTATCCCTGTCCGGTCCGGCCAAAATCAGTGAAGTGAAAGCCGGTGTGATTCGAACATATAACCTTGACCCGGCGGAATTTGGTATTCCGCGGATGACCGTTAGTGCATTACAGGGCGGTGCTGCCGAATATAATGCCGAGATTACCAGGCGGGTTTTACAGGGGAACCCCGGACCGCATCGGGAAGTTGTGGTAATTAACAGCGCTCTGGCTCTGATGGCAGCAGGAAAAGTGGATAATGTTGGAGAAGGTATAAAATTGGCCCAAAATGTCATTGATCAGGGCTTAGCGCACGCAAGGCTGACGGAATTGATTCGATACGCCAATGAATTCCGCAATAAAGCCGCTAAAGTCGTGTAGCATTTACCGGAACGGGGGAGGTCTATGTCCATTTTAGATGAAATAATTGCTCATAAAAAACAGGAGGTTGCGGAGCGTAAAGCGGTGGTAACTCAGGAAAGTCTGGAGAGTACTTTTATGCACCGCCTGCCGCCCCAGCCTTTTGGTCTGGGTCTCATGCGGCCTGGTGAAATAACGCTGATTGCCGAAATTAAGAAGGCTTCTCCGTCTAAGGGGTTAATCAGAGAAGATTTTGATGTCAAAGATATTGCCCGTACTTATACCAAATCTGGTGCGGCGGCAATTTCCGTGCTGACTGACGAAAAATTCTTTGACGGCCATGCCATGAACATGGCCAAAGCCCGGCAGGTATCGCACTTGCCATTGCTACGCAAAGACTTTATTATTGATGCGTACCAGATTTATGAGGCCCGGTCCATTGGCGCCGATGCAGTTTTACTGATTGCTGCGGTGCTGGATGACCGAGAACTGGTTGAATTAATTGAGCTGGCCGGCAAACTGGGCATGGATGCCCTGGTAGAAGTGCATACAGCCGAAGAATTGGAGCGGGTCATGAATACACCGGCCAGAATTATCGGCATTAATAACAGGGATTTGCGAACTTTTCAAACCGATATTGAAAGAACCTTTAGATTAAGAGAAAAAATCCTGGACCCGGGGATTGTTGTGGTTAGTGAAAGTGGTGTCAACAACCGGAATGATGTTGAAAAACTGCTGGCCAATGATATTCATGCCATGCTGGTAGGTGAAGCCCTGATGCGGGAAGTGGATATTATCTGGAAAATAAAACACTTGTTGGGGCATGAGGTGGAATAACAGGTGGTAAAAATAAAAATATGCGGCCTGATGACACTGGAAATGGCTTTGGCTGCAGCAAATATGGGCGCCGATGCGCTGGGTTTTGTTTTTGCGCCCAGTTCCCGGCGGATGGAGCCTGATCTGGTGCGTGCCATCACTGCTAAGCTGCCGCCTTTTGTTTCCGTGGTTGGAGTTTTTGTTGATGAAGATTTTAACCGGGTACAGGAAATCGCGGATTACTGCCGGCTGGATTTTGCCCAGTTGCATGGCCGGGAAAGCCCTGATTACTGCCGGTCTTTACGAGTAAAAACAATTAAAGCAATTCGCGTGCGGGACATACAAAGTTTAGAACAAATACAGTGGTACCGAGGCCTGGTTAGTGGTTTTTTGCTGGACGCCTATCAACCGGGAAAACCGGGCGGTACGGGAACCGTTTTCGACTGGGAAATTGCCAGAGCAGCAAGTAGCCGGGACAAAGTTATTTTAGCCGGTGGACTAAATCAGGAAAATGTAGCTGCAGCCGTTAACAGGGCCGGTGTATATGCGGTGGATGTAAGCAGCGGAGTGGAGACCGATGGTCAGAAAGACCTGGTGAAAATAAAAACATTTATTGAAGAAGTGAGGAGGTGCAGCCGTGAAGTTACCTGATAATAAAGGTCATTTTGGTGTTTATGGCGGGCGTTATGTGCCGGAAACACTGATGCCGGCATTGTATGAACTGGATAAAGCCTATATGGAAGCAAAAAACGACCCGGCTTTCCGGCAGGAACTGGACTATTATTTAAAACAGTATGTCGGCCGTCCTTCACCTTTGTATTTTGCCCGTGGTTTATCAGCCCACTGCGGAGGCGCAAAAATATATCTGAAAAGGGAGGATTTAAACCATACGGGGGCCCATAAAATCAACAATACTATCGGTCAGGTGTTGCTGGCCCGGCGCATGGGCAAGGGACGGGTGATTGCCGAAACCGGGGCCGGTCAGCATGGGGTAGCCACCGCTACGGCGGCTGCCATGTTTGGACTGGAATGTGTTGTTTTTATGGGAGCCGAGGATATAAAACGTCAGGAGCTGAACGTTTTTCGTATGAAAATGCTGGGTGCCCGGGTTGAGCCGGTGACATCCGGCAGCCGCACTTTGAAGGACGCCATGAACGAAGCCATCAGGGACTGGGTGACTAATGTGCGCAGTACTTTTTATGTGTTGGGTTCACTGGGTGGACCGCATCCTTACCCGATGATGGTAAGGGATTTTCAGAAAATTATCGGTGAAGAAACCCGGCAGCAAATCCTGGCAGCGGAAAACCGGCTGCCTGACCATATTATTGCCTGTGTGGGCGGCGGTAGTAATGCCATGGGAATTTTTTATCCTTTTCTGGATACCGGGGAAGTTAAGCTGACCGGTGTGGAAGCGGCCGGGCACGGCGTAGATACGCCTTATCATGCGGCTACGCTGACCGCCGGTTCCAAAGGGGTATTACACGGGGCATACAGTTATCTGTTACAGACCCCGGACGGCCAGATTCAGGAAGCCCATTCCATTTCTGCGGGTTTGGATTATCCGGGTGTCGGACCGGAGCACAGCTATCTAAAAGATACGGGCCGGGTCAGATACACGGCTATAACTGATCAGGAGGCTTTAACCGGTTTCCAGGTGCTTTGCCGTACAGAAGGTATTATCCCGGCTTTGGAAAGTTCCCATGCCCTGGCAGAAGTTTTAAAACTGGCACCAACCCTTAAGCAAAATGACATTGTGATTGTAAACCTTTCCGGACGCGGTGACAAGGACGTGCAGACAGTGGCCGCGGTATTGAATATTGATTAGCTGAGATGAGAAAAAGTTGGAGGTAGAAAGATGAGCACAGAAAAGACGGATTTTACAGAGAACAGAATCTGCCGTAAGTTTGCGGAATTGCGCCGGCAAAGGGAGAAAGGACTGATAGCTTTTGTTACCGCCGGTGACCCGAACCTCGATGTTACCGCCAGGCTGGTATTGCATTTAGAACAGGCCGGGGCAGATATCATTGAACTGGGCGTGCCTTATTCCGACCCGTTGGCAGACGGGCCCATAATCCAGCAGGCCTCTCAGCGGGCCCTAGCGGGCGGCACTACTTTGTCTAAAATAATTTCGCTGGCAAGTGATTTGCGGAGCAAAACGCAGGTGCCGCTTATACTGATGACATATTATAATCCTGTTCTGCAGTATGAGCCCGCGCGTTTTGTCAATGATGCCGCCCGAGCCGGGATAGACGGCTTGATTGTGCCGGACCTGCCTGTGGAGGAAGCCGGCGAACTGGCCGGTTTGATGAAGCAGGCAAAGCTTTGCCTGATACCGTTAATTGCACCCACCAGTGGACGGGCGAGGACAATCATGGTTACTGCCGGTGCCGGAGGTTTTGTTTACTGCGTATCCTTAACGGGGGTTACGGGTATTAGAGATACTGTGCCGGAGCATTTACAGGAGTTTATGACTTCAGTCAAAGCTTGTACGAACCTGCCGGTGGCAGTTGGCTTTGGCATCTCTAATCCGGACCAGGCGGCGACAATAGCCGGTAGTTGTGATGCTGTAATAGTTGGCAGCGCTTTGGTGAAAACTATTTATGAACATGCCGGGTCAAAGGACCTGTATGAGATTGTAGGCGTTTTCATCAAAGATATGAAGGGTGCCATTAATGGCCCCGGTTGTCACGGGGGGACCGACAGTGTCGCATTATAAACTGGTCAAGCGGGATAATGCCAATGAAAATACAGTTATCCGGGTGGGTAGTGCCATATTCGGTGGAGACGAACTGGTAATCATGGCCGGTCCTTGTGCCATCGAAGACCGGGAGCAGTACCTGACCGCTGCTATAGCCCTCAGGGATATGGGTGTGCAGGTGCTTAGGGGCGGCGCATTCAAACCCCGGACATCCCCTTATGCTTTTCAGGGTCTGGCTGAAGACGGCCTGGATATTCTGCGGGAAGTGAAGCGGTATACCGGCCTGCCGGTTTGTACTGAAGTAATGGATACCCGCGATGTTGATACGGTGGCTGAATCTGTTGACATCCTGCAGATTGGCAGCCGCAATATGCAAAATTTCGTACTGCTGAAAGAAGTTGGCCTGACCAGTAAGCCGGTGCTGTTAAAAAGGGGTCTATCAGCTACAATCGAAGAGTGGTTAATGGCGGCCGAATACATTATGTCAGCAGGCAATAAGCAGGTTATCCTGTGTGAAAGAGGTATCCGGACCTTTGAAACACATACCCGGAACACCCTGGATATCAGCGCTATCCCGGCAGTACAGCACCTTTCCCATTTGCCTGTAATTGTTGACCCCAGTCACGCCGCCGGACGTTGGGGTATGGTGGCACCCTTAGCCAAAGCTGCTGTGGCGGCAGGGGCGGACGGTTTGCTCATCGAGGTGCATGCCAACCCGGCAGCGGCTTTGTGTGACGGGGGTCAATCTCTCACTCCGGAAAACTTTGCCCGACTGATGGCTGATTTGGTTCCGCTGGCCGCGGCAGTTGGGCGGACGGCACCAGCAGAGGGTACGGATAAATCCTTGTCAAAGCAGACGGAATGTGATAGGATAATTAATGTAGAATGGCAGGTTAACCAATAAGACTCGGACAAAGTGTTTTTTGTAGGATGGTAGGAAGGGAGGACACGTATGGGTGTAGTATGCTTCAAAGGCACTCCTTTTTGGAGTGCCTTTTTGACTATTTATTAGCACATATATGCTGACTTTTAATGGGATAATGTTCATAATCGGCTAATGCGAGGAGGTAATCAGAATGATTGTGGTTATGCAAAACGGCGCCGGTAAAGACGCTATGCAGAATGTGATAGACAGGCTTGAGGGCTTAGGATTAAAAGTTCATTTATCAGAAGGTGTAGAGAGAACGATTATTGGTGCTATTGGAGACGAGTCAATTTTAAAGAATGCTGCTTTGGAAGCGATGCCGGGTGTGGAGAAGGTATTACCCATCCTGCAGCCTTTTAAACTGGTAAGCAGGGAATTTAAGAAAGACAATACTGTTGTTAAGGTAGGGCCTATTGAGTTTGGTGGTGAACAATTACATGTAATGGCCGGACCTTGTGCAGTGGAAAGCAAAGAACAATTATTAGAGACAGCCAGAATAGTTAAGGCTGCGGGAGCCACAGTTTTAAGGGGTGGGGCCTATAAGCCGCGCACTTCCCCTTATGCATTTCAGGGTCTTGAGGAGGAGGGACTAAAGTTTCTCGCCGAGGCCCGGGAGGAAACCGGTTTGATGATTGTAACGGAAGTTGTCGACCAACTGAGTGTGGAGCTGGTAGCCAGGTATTCCGACATTTTACAAATAGGTGCTCGGAATATGCAAAACTTTTTTCTGCTAAAAGAAGTAGCAACTGTTGACAAGCCGGTAGTGTTAAAGCGGGGCTTGTCGGCAACTATTGAGGAATGGCTGATGTCTGCCGAATACTTGTTGTCCGGTGGCAATTATAACGTAATTCTTTGTGAACGGGGTATTCGTACGTTTGAAACATATACCCGCAACACCCTTGATTTAAGCGCTGTGCCGGTGGCCAAGTCTTTATCCCATTTGCCGGTTATTGTTGATCCCAGCCATGCCATTGGGAAATGGCAGTATGTTGAGCCCATGGCCAGGGCGGCAATTGCCGCCGGTGCCGACGGTTTACTTATTGAGGTGCATCCCAATCCGGCTCAGGCTCTTTGTGATGGCCCGCAGTCCCTGACTCCGGAGAATTTCCGGCAGCTGATGGGTGAATTGGGGCGCATTGCCGAAATCATGGGCCGCAAAATATAGATGAGATTCGGGGAGAGAAGCGGGATGGAGCGGATATTTAATAAAGTTACCATTATTGGGGTCGGTCTGATTGGCGGCTCACTGGGGCTGGCCCTTATCGTCCGGCCGGTGGCTGGTTCAGTCGTGGGTGTAGAGCTGTGCGGGGAATATTTGCAGGTAGCACTTAATTCCGGCTCCATACTCAGGGGTGAAACTTCCCCCCCAGCAGAGACGAAAGATGCCGAACTGGTAATTATCTCCACACCGGTCGGATTAACTGCAGAGATCTTGCAAGTAATTGCCCCCTGCCTGAAACCCGGCACGCTGGTAACCGATGTCGGCAGCACCAAAGCCCAAATTGTGCAGGCAGCCCGTCAATTGCTGCCAGCCGGCACAGAATTTATCGGCGGTCATCCCATGGCCGGGTCTGAACAGGCCGGGGTGGCCGGTGCGGATCGGTATCTGTTTGAAAACGCTGTATATATCCTAACACCCACGCAAGAGAATTCCAGGCAAAAAATAAAGCAAATAAGAGATATATTGGAAGCTATCGGGGCTAGGGTGGTGGAAATGGATGCTGATGAGCATGACCTGACAGTGGCGGGGGTGAGTCACCTGCCTCATTTGGTGGCAGCGGCTTTGGTTAATACCGCCGGTGATTTGCAACGGAGTTTTGACAAGGTATTTATGCTGGCTGCCGGCGGCTTCCGGGACGTTACCCGGATTGCCTCCGGGCATCCGGGTATGTGGCGGGATATATGCATTACTAATAAGGATAAGATATTACAGGTGCTGAAGGTTTTTCGCGCTGCTTTGGCTGTTCTCGAGCAAGATATTGTTAATTGTGACGGGGAGCAGCTGCAGCGGCAATTTGAACGGGCCAAACAATTACGGGCAGCAATTCCGGCTAAGTTGAAGGGTTATCTGCCGGTATTACATGAATTGGTATTAACTGTTCCGGATAAGCCAGGGGTACTGGCCGGCATTACATCAGCGCTGGCTGATGTGGGTATCAACATAAATGATATTGAAATTCTGCGGGTCCGGGAAGGTGATGGCGGCACCGTCAGGTTAGGTTTCGGCACGCTGCAGGACCAGGAAAAGGCCTACATAGTACTGCATAGCCGTGGTATTAGTGTTAAAAAAAGATAAAGAAAGGGTGGGCCGTGTGGAATTGCTTATAAATCCGGTGAAAAATTTACATGGTGAGATTACCGTACCCGGCGATAAATCCATTTCCCACCGGGCGGTAATGATTGGTGCTCTGGCCAGGGGAACAACGGAAATAAAAAACTTTCTGCCCGGAGCGGACTGCCTTAGTACGGTACGTTGCTTTCAGGCCATGGGAGTTAAGTTTACCGGGATTGGCAGTGATACGGTAATTGTTGAGGGTGTGGGTTTAAGAGGTCTTACTGAGCCTGGGGATGTGCTGGATGTCGGAAATTCCGGCACTACGTTACGTCTGATGTTAGGGGTTTTGGCCGGGCAGTCGTTTTTTGCTGTTGTAACCGGGGATGAATCCATCAGAAGGCGGCCTATGCGCCGGGTTACAGAACCACTAAAGGAAAGCGGGGCCAGTATATGGGGCCGGGACAATGAAAACCTGGCTCCGCTTGCAATTAGAGGTGGTTTGGTTAAACCTGTAAAGTTTGTTTCACCTGTGCCCAGCGCCCAGATTAAATCTGCGGTATTACTGGCCGGCCTTTATGCCAAGGGTGTAACCAGTGTTTGGGAACCGGTGAAATCCAGGGACCATACAGAACGGATGCTCAAATATTTTGGCGCGGAAATAGATGTCCAAAACCTGGCCGTACAAATTACCGGCCAACCGGAATTAAAAGCCCGGCCAGTGGTTGTGCCGGGAGATATTTCATCAGCGGCCTTTTTTCTGGTGGCCGGGGCTATAGTGCCAGGGTCCGTGGTGACCATAAAAGGTGTGGGTATCAATCCAACCCGGGACGGGATTATTGAAGTGCTCCGGAACATGGGCGCAGATATCTCGGTCAACAACCGAAGGGAACAGACCGGCGAGCCGGTGGCAGATGTAACCGTACGGGGAACTGCTTTAAAAGGGATTACGGTCGGGGGAGACTTAATCCCGCGCCTGATCGATGAGCTCCCTGTAATAGCGGTGGCGGCCGCTGTTGCCGGTGGGATTACGGAAATCAGGGACGCTGCGGAGCTTAAGGTCAAGGAAACAAACAGAATCACCACAGTAATCAGAGAACTCAGCAAATTTGGCGTGGTCATTGAAGAACTGCCTGATGGGATGCGTATCCATGGCAGCAGGCAGTTATACGGTGCGACCTGTGACAGCCACGGCGATCACCGGATTGCCATGGCTATGGCTGTGGCCGGGTTGGTGGCGGAAGGCCGGACTAAAATCCATAACATAGAGTGTATTGATGTGTCCTTTCCTGGGTTTGAAAAGATTTTAAAAGATATTGGGCGTTAACTTTTAAACAGAGGCGGATATAATGCCTCTTTTTTGTGTGCATCAAAAGGATTTTTCACTGTTTTAGCGAAATTCCCTTTAAAGAAATGAAATCTGTGGTAAAATATATATTACTATTGCACAGGGGGCTGACTGATTTGCCGAAAACTATTGCTATCGATGGGCCTGCGGGTGCCGGGAAGAGCACTATTGCCAGATTGCTGGCGGGAAAACTAGGATATATATATATTGATACCGGTGCCATGTACCGGGCGATAACCTTGAAAGCTTTAGATAACGGGGTTAGTTTTGATGATCATGAAACATTAACCGCACTGGCGGAAGATTCCCGGTTAGAGCTGGCATTTGATAAAGAAGGCCACCAGATAATTTATCTTGATGGTAATGATGTGAGTGAAGAAATCCGGACTCCAAGAGTATCTCAGCGTGTTTCTTATACAGCCAAAGTACCGGGGGTAAGGCATGCCATGGTGCGCCAGCAGCGGGCATTGGCGGCTAACGGCGGGGTGGTAATGGATGGTCGCGATATTGGCTCATATGTACTGCCTGATGCCGGTGTCAAAATCTTTTTAACTGCTTCCATTGAAGAGAGAGCAAGGCGCCGCAAAATTGACCTGGAACAAAAGGGTTTTACTGTTA
>CAZWUW010000078.1:0-13226 GCA_964636895.1 uncultured Eubacteriales bacterium | reverse complement strand
CGCACGGCCGCTTCAACCGAATCGGCCATCATTACCAGGGCCGCCTCCTTGGTTTGGGGCTTAGGTCCCTCATAACGAAAATCTTCTTCATTAACGGTCTTTTCATTCTTATCGTTTTCCAGTGCCCGGTGAAAAAAGTAACTCACCAGCCCGGTACCATGATGCTGCTCAATAATATCCTGTATCACCCGGGGCAGCTTGGCTTCACCGGCCATTTCCACCCCATCCTTGGTATGGGAAGTTATAATCAGCGTGCTTAAAGTAGGCGCTATTTTCTCATGGGGATTTTCACAGGAAAGTTGGTTTTCAATGAAAAAATACGGCCTTTTAATTTTGCCGATGTCATGGTAGAGCGCTCCTACCCTGACTAACAATGATTCGCCGCCCACGGCATCGGCGGCAGCTTCCGCCAAGTTGCCCACGATAATACTGTGGTGGTATGTGCCCGGTGCCTCCAGCATAAGCCTTTTTAACAATGGTTGACCGGGATTGGACAACTCCAGTAATTTAACTGCCGAAACAATGCCATAGGCGCTTTCCAGGAAAGGCAGCAGGCCAATCGTAAGCACGCCTGAAAACAGGCCGTTGAGGATGCCCATCATTAAACCCCCGGCCAAAAAACCGGTATTTGCGCCGCGAGTGGCCAGTTCCACAGCCATTATGCTAATCACATTAGCGACACTCACATGCAGCAGTCCGGCCTTGGCCAGGTCAGACCTGATGCTCAGCCGGGACACACTGTATACCCCCACCATACCGCCAATCATGCCAACCAAGGCTACCCGCATATCATTACCGGTTATTATGCCAAGCATAATACTGATAATCGGGATTACCAGCAAGGCCAGCCGGGAGTCAAGCAGTATGGCAATCAGCATGGCTGCCGCCGCTACCGGAAATAGGTAGCCCAACAGGGACGCATAATCGGAACTCAGCTCAATAGCCATAATGATTTTTGACAGCACCAGGGTGCTTACAACAATAAGGCCAAGCAAAAAAAGCAGCCCTTCATTATCATATATTTGCTTTCTATACTGGTGCAGGTAAATCATCACCAGGGCCATACCTACCGCTACCAAAATCGCCAAGCCCAAAACCGCGCTAAAGGACCCTTTCACCTTAAGCAAGCCAAGGGCCTCCAGTTTTTGCAGATGATAAACGGTGACAATATCGCCTTCACCGATTATCTTTTCACCCTGCTTAACCGTCACCCGAACCGGTGCTACAGCTTCCCGGGCCGCTTCAATATTGGCAGCCGTGGCTTCTTTATTGTAAATAAAATTGGCCGGCAGGTAAGCCTGAATTATGGCCCCGATAAAAACTTTATACTCCGCGGCAAAGGGCAGTGCCGCCACTTCAACTTCCCGGATGGCATTTATAGTGTTATCCCGGATTTCCTCTTTGATTCCCTTGCGTAATGCCTCGCCGGCAATAACCTTAGTCCTGGTTTCAATATTCTGCAGGGTGGCGGCATCAGCTTTAACCAACACCTGATAGACTTCAGGAGGTAATTCCATATTGAGTTCCTGCTTCAGCTTATCCGCTTTCGCCGCCGGATTTAATTGGGGATCGGTCTGCCCGGCACGTACTTTCTGCAGGATATCCGCCAGGTCATTGTTAAAATCCTCAAGGGCGGCAGGGTTTTCATCGTGTACCCGGCCCACTGCCTGTCCAGCCTGTTTTTTTGCCTCTTCGGTTTTTATCCGGTCCACAAATTCAATACTGCGGGTAGCTTTAATGGTCCGCGGGGAAACCTGTCCCTCTTTTATATTCAGCCGCTCCGGCAAAAAATTCAAGGCCAGCAGCAGGGTCACCAATAAAAAAAAGCCAAGACCCAGGGATAATCGTCTGTTGGTCGTATTCTTTAGAGCCGGCAGCATCCTCCCGTAAAAAAGCTCGCGCAGGGCTTCCTTTATCGCCGCCATAGTTCCACTCCCATCTTATCTGCTGTCTTTATCTGCGTTTTCATATGCTTTGACAATACTTTGCACCAACGGGTGCCGCAGTACATCCTCAGTACTCAGCATCTGAAAGGAAATACCCGCCACACCGTTTAAAATACGTTTAGCCTCCAACAAACCGGAAAACTGCCCCTTGGGCAAATCCACCTGGGTTACATCCCCGGTAATAACGGCCTTGGAGCCGAAGCCAAGCCGGGTCAAAAACATTTTCATTTGCTCCGGGGTCGTATTTTGGGCTTCATCAAGAATGATAAAAGCATCATTCAGGGTCCGGCCGCGCATATAAGCTAGGGGGGCTATTTCGATAGTATTCTTTTCCAGCATTTTTTGTGTTTTATCTATTCCCAAAATATCGTACAGGCTGTCGTAAACAGGACGCAGATACGGATTAACCTTTTCCTGCAGATCGCCGGGTAGGAAACCCAGTTTTTCACCGGCCTCCACCGCCGGACGGGTAATCACCAGTCGGCTGACCTCCTTATCCCGTAAAGCTCTGGCAGCCATAGCTACAGCCAGGTAGGTCTTGCCGGTGCCGGCGGGACCGATGCCAAAAACCAGGTCATTTTGCCTGATAGCTTCCACATACCTTTTCTGCCCATGCGTTTTGGGTTTCAGCGTTTTGCCGCGGAAAGTTATAACCAGCATATCGGAAGTCAGGTCGGCAATCTTCTCTCCCTGCCCGTCCCGTACCAGCTTTGTCGTATATTGAACCTCTCTGGGGGTAACTAGCTGACCGACAGCACTCAGGTCAGCCAGTTGGTAAAGAACTTGGGCCGCCTGCTCTACACCTTGTTTTTCCCCTGAAATAACCAGTTGCTCAGCCCTTAACACAATGCCAACATTAAATTCTTTTTCCAACAGCCGCAGGTTCTCATCGTGATGCCCAAAAAGATTCATTGTGTCGGTAAGATTTTCTAGTACGATTCTTTTTTCAGCTCTGGTGATCAATGATGGCTGACCTCCTGTTATAGTATTATGGCAATTGGTCCCCGGGAATCACTTTGACCGTGCCGATATCTTCCATAGTCTCAGTCAACACCCTAACCCGGACCAGCTTGCGGTCACTGGTATCAATTTCCTCACTGGTTTCGGCCAGGATTTTGGCACCTTTGGCCAACTCTTTTTTGATCTGCCCTTTTGCCTCCGCCTCAGCAACTGCCAGCGCTCGCCGGTGGCCTAGATTAACCCGGTAAGGCTTGGTTTCAATATATTCTGTGGTAACTATTTCGACAGGAATCCGAATATTCCTCCATTCAGGTATTCTTTTAACTATCCGCACCAGCTCAAAGAACGGAAAGGGTTTCTGACGGCTCCCATGCAAAATTATTTCCTTATCCATTATTTTAATACTTATAGAGCGTGCCTGCCGGCCGGTTTTGCGCATTCCGCTGTCAACAAGGGGTGACTCACCGTACCCTTCATACCACACCCGGGCCCTGACAATCCCCTGCGCCCGGACATAACGTGGTTGCGACGACTCCCGCAATCCGTTGTCAGCGTGATCCAGATTTTGTTCCGGGGTTGGCAACATTTCCGAATCCGGCGGCTGAATAATGCCCGAGATTAAGATTTCACCGGCGCTGACGGTTTCACCTTCCCGGACTACAGGCATACCGGCAAGAACCAGCACCTCCTGCACCAGTCCGGCCTTAACAGCCACAATATGCGCCGGCGCACTATCCACCGGCGCTTTAATAGTTTTTTCCGCCACCCGAATAATAGCCTTGGTTCCAGTAATCTCCACCCCCACCCAGGACAACCTGGGCAACTCCGTAATAATTAGCTTGGCTACCTTGTCGGTATTTACGCGTTTTTTTAATGTCCCCATCTGCAAGCCGGCAATTTCCGCACTTTTTAAAATCTCCGCCCGGGATAACTGTTTGTTCCCCTCAATCTCAATAAACCAGATAAAGGATGACATCAGATAGAGGCCCAGCAAGCATGCTACTGCCCCCAGCACCAGCATACGGCGTTTTTTAAGCCGGCCAACCGTAAAAGGCAACCCTTCCCTGGCCTGGATACGGAACCGGCAGTGGGTGCGGCGGGCAATGTGCCGCAAAGCCCGGACACCACTGACCCGCACTTTAAGCCGAATTTTTCGCTGGTCCAGCCAGACGATTTCCCAGAGATAGATGCCCCTGCCCACAGCCATATTAAGCAGCTTTTCTAATCCGTCACCCTCGACCAGTAGAGTAACATAACCAACCATAAACGACCAGAATTTCATCAGCACCATTGTTTCTCCCTCCTAACGCCGGTATGCAACAGACATGACCCGTCCTTCGACGGTAATCTCATCTGACAATATATTGCGCAGGGTAAGATCGAGCCCGCTAATTTCCAGTTCTCCGATACTGGTGTTCACCCTGATCAGCGTAGGGGTATAAACAATTATTCCCCGGTGGTTTTCTATGAATAGCTGCACATCACCCACTATGACTATTTTGGGCAGGTCCATCATAATATCCTTGGGAATATCAAGAAAATGTGCAAGCTGCTGTTGAATCCGTTTTTTTCGGTCATTTAGCGACATAAAAACCCCTCCTTGTCTATAATCTAAATTTATGATACAAGGAGGGTAAACATGCCTGTATTTAATTATACTGTTCTCCTCTTGGCCCGGGGCGGACTTAGAATTTCTGCCCAAATCAGGCCTTTGATAATGTCGTCGGGGATCGGTTCTTGGAGAAACGCCGGCTGTAAATCAAGACCCTGTTCCTGGGCCTGGGCCTGTTCCTGGGCCGGTTGTACCCACGGTGCCTGATGTTCTAACGGGGCTTCCGCTGCCGGCCCGCCACCGCGGGTTACCCGGCTAACGGGAACGGTCCTGCGCCCATCCACCGAACCTTTAATGACCGGTGGGATGGACTCTTCAATATCCGGAAACCAGCTGGGCAGCCGCCGGGGCCGCGGCGACCCGTCCGGACCTGCCACCGGTCCCAGCTTGCCCAGGAATTTAAAGACCACAAACAGGATGAATATTAGTAAGCCAATAAGGTCCATGCCTTACTCCTTTTTCTGCCCGGTGCCGTTTGTACCGTCACCTTTGGCCCCCAATTTGGCGATGGCTTCCCGCATATCTGTATCCGACATGATATTCTGCATATTGTAATAGTCCATTACACCCATATTCCCTTCCCGCAGGGCATGAGCCATAGCTTTTGGCACTTCGGCCTCGGCCTCCACGACTTTGGCCCGCATTTCCTGTACGGCAGCCTTCATTTCCTGTTCTTTGGCTACTGCCATCGCCCGGCGTTCCTCAGCCTTGGCCTGGGCAATACGTTTATCAGCTTCAGCCTGGTCGGTCTGTAGTTGAGCCCCGATATTCCGGCCAACATCAACATCGGCAATATCAATAGACAATATTTCAAACGCCGTACCAGCATCCAGGCCTTTACTCAGTACGGTTCGGGAAATCAGGTCCGGGTTTTCCAATACCGCTTTATGAGAAGTGGCGGAGCCAACAGTGGTAACCACACCTTCCCCGACCCGGGCAATAACGGTTTCCTCGCCGGCACCGCCCACCAGCCGGTCAATGTTGGCCCTTACGGTCACCCGGGCGATGGCCTTAACTTCGATACCGTCTTTGGCCACGGCAGAAACAATCGGTGTTTCAATTACTTTAGGATTGACGCTCATCTGTACAGCCTGCAATACGTCCCGGCCTGCCAGGTCAATGGCCGCCGCCCGTTCAAAAGCCAACGGGATATTGGCCCGTTCGGCAGCAATCAAGGCATTTACCACCCGGTCGACGTTACCGCCCGCCAGATAATGGGCCTCCAACTCGTTAACCGTGACACTTATACCGGCTTTAACCGCTTTAATTAAAGGGTTAACGATTTTGGCCGGCGGCACCCGGCGCAGCCGCATGCCAATCAGGGTTATTATACCAATTTGTACATTGGCGGCTAAAGCTGAGATCCAGAGTCCCACTGGAATAAAACTGAAAATAACGGCAACTCCAATCAAGGCAACAATAAAAATAAACAAAGGTACTAAAGCAGCAAACTGATCCAATTTTATATCCCCCTTTTTTTTGATTTTCCGGGCAATTATTGTTCCCCGGCTGACTCGCGGACAACTACCCTGGTGCCTTCCACCAGCACCACCCGGACTATGGTCTGCGCCGGGATAAAGTCACCTTCGGTAACCACATCCACCCGCTGCCCGGCAAACTCGGCGGCCCCTGCCGGCCGGAGGGGTGTCAGGGTCCGGCCGGTCTGGTCCATATATTGCTGCAAATCTAATCGCGGGGCAACGTAACCGGTTTCTTTATCCTGTTTTACTCCCAACACCAGGCGGTTCCAAAGCCCTCTTTTACCCAGGTGCTTCACTGCCAGGCTGAGCAGGGCAATACTGCCCACCAGCGCCACCGTAACAGAAATGATAGCCTGGCTATAGCTCACAGATGCCAGAAAAATACTCCAGACAATCAGCCCAAGGCCAATGACGCCTGCCGCGCCAAAGCCGGGCAGGACAAAAATCTCCAGCATCAGGGCCAACACTCCCAGGATAAAGACCAACAGCGCTTCCCAGCCGGAAATTCCGGTCACTATATGACCGCCAAAAAATAGTCCCAGCGCCGTAAGCCCAATGGTTCCAGCTACACCCCAACCGATCGTAAAACTCTCTATCAGCAGGCCGGCAAAACCAATTAACAGCAGCAGCGGGCTGATATAGGGACTAACGATTAAGGCTGCCGCCCGGTCCACCCAGTTAGAGTTAACCTCCGACAGTTGGGCCGGGTCACTGCCAGCCCAGCCCGGAGCCACCATACTGGATAAACCCAGTAAAATCAAAAATACAAAAACCGCTATCCTGGCAAACCGCTTTCTCATACTTTTCCCCCATTCAGTGACACATGATGTCCTTACTATTATACTCCACTTTCCACCGGTTAGCATACTAACTCCCCGCCTATTTTTGGCAAATAAAAAAACCCTTACCGCCACAACAGTAAAGGTCTTGCCTACAAGTAAAACTTGCCGGTAAAACCGTGGGAACGATGTGCGTTGCTCCCCGAACCGCGTTTTACCGCGCTGAAAAATTATTTAACCAGTGTAGCTCCCATATAGCGGGAACCCCAATAATTATCCTGCAGGCTATTTATCGCCACTCCTTTGCTGTTTGAAGAATCGATAAACTTATCATCTCCAATGTAAATACCCACATGACTTACGCCACTGCCCGAGGTATTAAAATACACCAAAGCACCTGCCACCAGTTCATCACGCTTCAGGGCCTGTCCCATAGCCGCCTGGGCCGCTGACGAATGCGGCAGGTCAATACCCACCGAATTCTTGAAAACATACATGGTAAAACCGGAGCAGTCAAACCCTTTGGGAGTAGTGCCACCGGAACGGTAAGGAACCCCTCTTAAGTCCATGGCGTACCTGATAATCTTGTCGGCATCAAACCCGGAATTGCTTCTGGAAGGCGGTTTGTTTTTGTTGGTTGTTTTTTTGTTGGTTGTTTTTTTGTTGGTTGTTTTTTTGTTGGTTGTTTTTTTGGTGACTTTCTTTTGGAGTTTATTGTTGTTTTTCTGTGTACTGACTTCATATTTGGCGGGCGATGCTCCTCCGGCCGGGACGGCCAGAGCCGGTACAGCGCCGGTAAACAACAGGGTAAACCCCATAACTACCGGCAAAAATCTCCTGCTAAGCATTGATTTCAGCCTCTCTTTCTACTGCCTACGAGGTTAGCTGACGGGTTCGGGTGGAAAGGTCACCCTATGCTCAAAATAAGCAATTCACCCCGAAATTGTTGTCCCCCGCTGTTATCAAAGATAACACTCGGCATATTTTGGGTTGTGCTACATGTTATTCGACATTACAGAGCAAATTCCTCTGGTATTTATTGTCATTTTGTGAGGTTTTTTGATTTTATTTTGCGGACTTTTACCGACAAGAAACCCGGCGCTATTAGCACCGGGTTTGTTCTTAACCTAATAATTCTTTTACGATTTCATTAACCAGTTTACCGTCAGCTTTGCCTTTGACCTGCGGCATCAGTTTCCCCATTACTTTCCCCATGTCCTTCGGACTCTGGGGTTGTACTTCTGCAATGACTTCTTTTACCAGAGTGCGAATTTTATCTTCGGATAGCTGTTCCGGGAGATATGTCATAAGCACGTTGATTTCTTCCTGGAGCGTATCCACTATATCCTGACGACCGGCTTTCCGGTATTCTTCCGTGGCATCCCGCCGCTGTTTAACTTCCCTGGCAATGATTTCAACCACTTCTTCGTCGGAAAGCTCCTTTTTTTTATCAATTTCTATATTCTTAATGGCCGCACGGGCCATACGGATAACCGAAAGTTTTAGTTTGCCGCTTGCTTTTTCCTTCATCGCGGCTTTCATATCTTCGGTCAGCCTGTCCTTAAGGGACATGAAAATTCCCCCTTAGTGAAATTTTCTCTTTCTGGCCGCCTCAGACTTTTTCTTTCTCTTGACGCTCGGCTTCTCGTAATGTTCACGCTTTCTGACTTCCGATAATACACCGGATTTTTGGCAAGATTTTTTAAACCGTCTGATGGCACTATCCAGAGTTTCGTTTTTTCCGACTTTTACTTCTGACATCTCGTCTATCCCTCCCTCCGCTACTGACAATGATGCCGGGGCTAAGCTATGACTCCTAGTGTCATCATTGCAAGGGCACTATGGGGTAAAATTACACATCATTAATTATACATCATAATCCCAAAGAGTGTCAACCGCCAAACAAAATTACTATCAAGCAAAATTACGCAGTTCCTCACCGCCAATAAGATGATAGTGCAGGTGAAAAATAATCTGGCCACCTTCCTTATTGCAGTTGGTGACAATGCGGAAACCCTGTTCCGCAATGCCGAACTCCCTAGCCAGTTTATTGGCCGTAAGATGGATATGGCCAATAATATCAACGTTGGACTCGTTGAGCTCCAGGACATTTGTTATATGTTCCTTGGGGATAAGCAAAACATGCACCGGCGCCAGCGGGTTTATGTCTTTGAAAGCCAGGATGCGGTCATCTTCGTAAACCACCTGACTGGGAATTTCTTTTCTGACAATTTTACAAAAGATACAATCTTGCAATTTTATGCACCTCCTTGCCGGAGAATATCAGGCATTATTGATATGAATTCTTTGTATTCGACGAAATCAAGGATATTCCTGCCGGGATTCGCCTGCTGAGGCTAATTTATTTACTATTCCTAACAAATACTCCCCTTTAACCCTTTCCAGCCGCACCGGGATAAACCGCCCACGCATATCTTCATTGCCCGGCAGAAGCACCCGCAGGTAGTTGTCAGTTAAACCTTCATAGAGCTTACTCTGCTGCCCGTGTCGCTGCTCCACCAAAACATCCGTAGTAACGCCGAGAAATTTTTCCGCAAAAATCCGGGCCATCTCGGCCCCCAATTCAATCAGGCGCTGACTACGTTCCTCCTTCTGCCCCGGCACTACCTGCGCCGGAAAACCCGCCGCCGGCGTCCCCCGGCGCGGGGAATACTTGAAAATATGCACCCCGGCAAAGCCCAGGGCTTTTATAAATTGATAAGAGTTTTCAAATAGCTCGTCCGTCTCCCCCGGAAAACCAACCATAATATCGGTAGTCACTGCCACACCTGGAACACGGTCTCTAACTGCCGCCACCAGCCGGGCAAATTCGCCGGCGGTATAGTGCCGGTTCATTTTTTGCAGGATTGTGTCGTCACCGCTCTGCAGGGGGATGTGTACATGCCGGCAAATCACGGGGTTTTCGGCAATCATATCGATAAGGTCAAAAGTGATATCCATTGGTTCAATGGAGCTCAGCCGAAGCCGCTGCAGACCCGGCAAGCGGGCAACTTTATGCACTAACCCGGCCAGGTTCCGGCCTTCGCCCCGGTCAAAACCGTAAGCACCGGTATGAATACCAGCAAGAACGATTTCTCGAAAACCGGCTTTAATAAAATGTGCCGCTTCGCCCAGCACCCGTTCCGCCGGTCTGCTGCGCAGCGGCCCGCGGGCATATGGCACAATGCAGTAGGTACAAAAGTTGCTGCAGCCTTCCTGGATTTTGATATAGGCCCGGGTACGGGACTCGTAATCAGGTATGGGCATTTCTGCAAACTCGGCGGCCTGCATAATGTCGCCCACAGCATTGATGGGCACCCTTGATTGCCGTGCTTCCCCGACCAGTTCAGGCAGCCGGTGCCGATCCCCGGTACCCACCACAATATCCACACCGGGTATTTGCAGCACTTCACCGGGGGCGGTCTGGGCATAGCAACCGGTAACTGCCACCACGGCATCAGGATTATTCCTGACAGCCCGCCGGATCATCTGCCGGGATTTGCGGTCACCTAGATGTGTCACGGTACAGGTGTTGACAACATAAACATCGGCACAATCCTTAAAGTCTACGGTCTCATAGCCGGCTTGGCGAAATAGTCCGGCCAGGGCTTCACTTTCGTATTGGTTTACTTTGCACCCGAGGGTGTATATAGCCGCTTTTGGCAAGGCGCCATCCTCCAAACCGGTACAGACTAAAATCTAAACTAATGACTAACCCAAGTCCCCCAACTCATACATGACAACTGCCAGCATGGCAATGGCGGCAGTCTCCGTACGCAAAATCCGAGGACCTAAGGTAACGGTGCGGCAACCGGCTTGCCGGGCCTGGTTAGCCTCAGCTGCGGTAAACCCGCCTTCCGGGCCGATAAAGACCCAGACTTCGTCAATAGGGGCAACCGCTGCGCCCTGCGCCCCGTGTCCTCCGGCAGGAACGCCGGAGGACACGGAGAACATCGCCCGCAGCCCGACTTGTCCCTCTTCTTCCCAGGGCAATATCGCCAATGCGCCTGACGGCACTTGTTGCAGGGCAGCGGCAAAATCAGTAAGCGCCGCCACCTGTGGAACAATGCCTCGCCGGGCTTGTTTAGCCGCTTCAGCCGCCACCCGCTGCCATCTAACCTGTCGCTGGCCGGCTTTTTTTTCATCCAACTGTACCACGGTACGGGCACAGTTAACGGGAATAATCCGGTGCACGCCCAATTCACAGCATTTCTGAATAATCAATTCCATTTTCTCGCCTTTGGGGAAACCCTGACACAGGGTCACCCTGACCGGTGGTTCTGCCAGCGACTGGCCGGCACCGACAATTTCAGAAACAACTTTAGTACTATCTATTTCCGTAATCAACGCTGTTAATTCCCGGCCGCTCCCATCAATGCAGGTTATGCTATCGCCCGGCTCCATCCGCAATACCCGGCCAATATGTCGAACATCCGGTCCGGTAACGGTGATCCGGTTGCCCTGCACCTGTTCCGGTGAAACAAAAAAACGGGCCATTAATTAAACCTCCTTAACAGCCACGAAAAGCGCCCATTCTTTTTCCGTTTTTTTCTCTTGCAGGCGGAACCCAAGCTGTGTAAGCTGCCCGGCAATCTCCTCTGCCCGGGAGGCAATTATCCCAGAGGTAATATATATCCCGCCGGTCTTGAGTAATCCGGCAGCATCGGGACTGACTTTTAAAATCACGTCCGCCACTATGTTGGCAATAATAATATCAGCCGTTTCGGTAATGCCCTTTAACAGGTCGTTCCGCCACACCTCTACCAGGCCTGCCACTCCGTTGTCCGCCACATTTTGACCGGTAGCGGTAACAGCCACCGCGTCAATATCCATAGCCTTAACGTAACCGGCACCCAATTTGGCGGCAGCTACAGCCAAAATACCGGAACCTGTCCCTACATCATAAACCCTGGCGCCGGCAAAAACATACCGCTCCAGCACTTCCAGACACATCACAGTAGTAGGGTGGGTGCCTGTACCAAAAGCCATACCGGGGTCAAGTTCGATAATCAGGTCCCCCGGCCGGGCCCCATAAGCCTCCCAGGTAGGTTTAACCACAAGACGCTGACCTATCCGGACAGGCTTATAATATTTTTTCCATGAATTTGCCCAGTCTTCCTCCGCAACCTCGGTAAAATCTACTTCCCGGATACTGTCCGGCATTTCCCGGTTAAAGGTGTTAAGCCAATCCCGAACAGCCGCCAGACGGAATGACAGTTCATCATTAACCGGCAGGTAAGCCCTGACCAAAACCCCTTCCAGCTTTAAAAACTCCTCCGGAAAGGCATAGGCATCCCAAACATTAGCCGCAATCATTGCCCTGACTGTATCCGGGTCTTCAATCACAGCACCTCCGGCGCCTATTTCCTGAAACATGTCGGCAACTGCTTCTACTGCTAATTTATCCGCCCTAACGGTAATTTGCTGCCATTTCATCAGGATGCCTCCCGCTTAGCCTATAAAGGCGTCTTTCATTTTTTCAATAAAGCCCTTCTCTACCCCAACAGGCTGGTCACCAAAGGCAGCGGCATATTTGCGGAGCAAATCCTTTTGCTCTTCGGTCAGTTTTTTGGGGGTAACGATTACCAGTTTAACATGCTGGTCACCCCGGCCATAGCCATGCAGGTCAGGTATACCTTTGCCCTTAATGCGGAAAAAGGTGCCGGACTGAGTGCCTTCCGGCACTTTTAACTGCACTTTGCCATCCAAGGTGGGGACTTCAATCTCGTCTCCCAGGGCGGCCTGAGGAAATGAAACCGGTATTTCTATAATAACGTCATTGCCATCCCGTTGAAATATTTTGTGTGGTTTTACGCGCAAATAAATATATAAGTCCCCGGGCGCGCCGCCTTTTTCACCGAGTTCCCCTTCACCGGATACCCGCAGCCGGGAACCGGTATCCACGCCGCCCGGTATTTTAACATGGATCTTTCTGGTAATGCGCATCATCCCCCGCCCCCGGCATTTGGGACAGGGCTGTTCAACGATTTTACCTGCCCCGCGACATATTTCACAGGTCCGGGACTGCACAAAGCGGCCAAAAGGGGTGTTTTGCGTATACTGCACCTGCCCGGAACCACTGCAGTGCTGGCAGGTTTTCGGGGAAGTGCCCGGCGCCGCGCCGGAACCCTTGCAGGTATCACATTGCTCCTGGCGGGGCACTTCAATGTCCTTTTCCAGGCCAAATGCAGCCTCTTCAAAAGTAATGTCCATATTGAATTTGAGGTCGGCACCCTTCATCGGCCCCTGCCGGCGTTGGCCGCCGCCAAAAAACATTTCAAAGATATCACCGATACCGCCGAAGTCAGCCCCGTTAAAGCCACCACCAAAACCCTGGCCGTCGGTAGCAGCGTGACCAAACTGGTCATATTGGGCCCTTTTCTGCTGGTCGGACAAGACGTCATAAGCTTCCGCCGCTTCTTTAAATTTGGCCTCGGCTTCCTTGTTG
>CAZWUW010000077.1:0-13444 GCA_964636895.1 uncultured Eubacteriales bacterium | reverse complement strand
CGCCGACCGTGACCGTCCCGGCCAGTAAGGCACCGACAATAACTACCGGTACTATACTCCGCATGTTCATTCCCCCAATATTTTTATCTTTGGCGGGTGCTACATATACTTCCGCATATGCTTTAACGCCGCTTTTTCCAACCTGGAAACCTGGGCCTGCGAGATGCCGATTTCGTCAGCCACTTCCATCTGTGTTTTCCCTTCAAAAAAGCGCAAGGTTAGAATCAATTTTTCCCGGTCACTAAGCTTATGCATTGCTTCCCGTACCGCGATACCTTCCAGCCAACTGCCGTCCTTATGCTTTTCATCACTAATCTGATCCATGACAAATATCGGGTCACCGCCATCATGATAAATTGGCTCAAAAAGCGAGATGGGCTCCTGGATAGCATCGAGGGCAAAAACTATTTCCTCCCGGGGCATTTTTAGTTCTCCCGCTATTTCATTGATTGAAGGCTCGCGAGAATACCTGTTAACCAAGGCATCCCGCACCTGTAAAGCTTTATATGCAACATCCCGCAATGACCGACTAACCCGAATGGGGTTGTTATCCCGCAAGTAACGTCTGATCTCACCAATAATCATGGGCACCGCGTAGGTAGAAAACTTTACATTTTGGCCCAAATCAAAATTATCTATGGCCTTCATCAGACCTATACAGCCTACCTGAAAGAGGTCATCTACATACTCGCCGCGGTTGGTGAACCGCTGGATAACACTTAGGACCAAGCGTAAATTACCGTTTATTAGCTTGGTCCGTGCATTTTCATCGCCGTTTTGCATTTCTACAAATGTTTTTCTCATTTCGGTGCTGGACAGAACCGGAAGTTTTGATGTGTTTACGCCGCAGATTTCCACTTTGTTGATCATCAACTAGTACCGACTCTCCTTTAGAAAGGCTAGCTCGGCGCTTCCGCACCCACGCAGCCTTTTTTATACCGGCAGTAACAGACTATATGCTTTTTATTACGATTATTGCCAGAATGAATTGGGTTTATACATGCTAAGAAAATTGACTTCACTAAAAAAACCTGCAACAACACCACCTCCGGGGTGTCGTTACAGGTTCCGCCAGCTTCCGCAATACCTATTCCATTCTATGTATCTCCTTACGCAGGCGCTTCAAAATTCGCTTTTCCAGGCGGGAGATATATGACTGAGAAATCCCCAGCATATCGGCTACCTCTTTCTGCGTCTTTTCCGCACCGTCCGCCAGGCCAAAACGCAATTCCATAATCCTGCGTTCCCGCCCGTTCAGCTTTTGCAGGGCCAGATTAAGGAGTTTCCGGTCCACTTCCTCCTCAATATATTTATAGATGATATCGTTTTCGGTTCCCAACACATCTGACAATAACAATTCATTACCGTCCCAGTCGATATTCAGCGGTTCGTCAAAAGACACTTCCGCCTTAGTCTTACTATTCCGCCGCAGATACATAAGAATCTCGTTTTCTATACACCTGGACGCATATGTGGCCAGCTTAATTTTCTTGTTGGGGTCAAAAGTGTTAACTGCTTTAATCAGGCCGATAGTACCGATAGATACCATATCCTCAATCCCGACCCCGGTATTTTCAAATTTCCGCGCAATATAAACCACCAGCCGCAGGTTTCGTTCAATCAGCACAGATTTAACCGCACCGTCGCCAGCCTCCAGCCGGCCGATTAAAAACAATTCCTCATCGTTGGATAGGGGCGGCGGCAAAGCCTCACTGCTTCCCACATAATGAACTTCCTCCCGCATACCCAAACGCAGCAGTAGCCTCAAAATAGCCAGGCGGATAGTCCATTTAAACCTTAAAAATTTACCCGGCATTACTCTCCCCCCCTCTGTTATTATCCTTTTCACGCCGGTAAGTTATCGATGATGTCTGGATGCAGCAAGGCCCGGTACGAACCCTCCGGACTTAATTCTTTGGTATAAATACCAACAATCACGTTGTCGGTTTTAACAGTCTGGTCATTCTTCACTATTTCCAAACGGTCAGGGCGAAAGCCCATTAAAAGCCCGTTCTGCCTTCCCAAAGAAGTAAATGGTATCACCCGGAAGCGGGTTGACCACGGGGTCGTAGCCAATGCTTGCAAAACCTCCATAATATCCGGGTCAGCGCTTTTTTCGAAGGCCAATTGCACCGCAGGCGGTAATAAATGGCGCAGCGCCGCATATTCCACCACTACCACCGGTATATTGGTCAACGGGTCCTGCAACTGGTTACCGGTGTCAATTAGCGCCTCTACTTCCACTTCATCCTGATCAAACAATACCCGCAACGGAATCCGCAAAACGTCCTGCAACGCCCTTTTACGAAACATGGCACTCCCCCACCTGGCCATTGTTATTACCAGTAATATGCCGGCGCCCAGACCTAACCAGAAATAATCGGTCAAAAGCCGCCAAAGACCGTGGGCTGCCATGGACAACCTGTAATCGGAGTTAATCAGGTTTTGCACCCCGATAATTGTACCCACCAAAACAAAAGTGGTCACATAAAAACCAGCTATCGTGACCATAAAACGGCGAAACGGCAATGGTATAAAAGTAACCGCGACTATCACGGCAGAAAACAAGACCTTTATCCAAAAACCATGTAAAAACTGCAGATGCGGAAAGGCAGCAAAAAAAGAATATACCGCGCCTGTTAATGCCCCGGCAAAGACACGCCATTTACCTGCAGGCTGGCGTAGTATACGGGCGGTTCCCCAGAGTATAATGCCGTTCATAACCAGACTGACCAGCAGAGCCTGGTCCGGGTAAACATAAATGGTCCTGGTGAGCATCCGGGCACCCCCTCCGGACAATCCGGATTCATATTATCATTATATGATTAGCAAAAAGTTCCTATGACAAGTTTTCCATTCAGCTGCCGGAAACCCAAAACCTAATTACCATTATACAGCAGCGGGACATAGAAAAATGTCACTTGCTGCGAGGCATAAAAAAATCCCTCCGCCTTTTTTCGTCATGCTCAGGCGTGAGGGAGTATAATGCCTAAAAAAACAATTTATAAATAGGTTCCCCGACGTGTATGGAAATCAGCGCCATAACCAGAATTATCGTCAATAATGCGCCGATTATAAAAAACCTTTTAAATCCGCCGGCCGGGCGGAGCAAGTACCAAAACAGTCCGCTGGTTATTTCCTCATTCGTTTTGCGCCCCTGCATCTTGGCCACCCGTTCAGCGCAGGCCGGGCATTCCGCCAGATGTTTTGCAAAAAGTTCCCTGGACTCCGGTGAAAGTTTATCATCCACGTAGTCAAAACTCAAATATCGACATTCGTGACACTTCATCACCCATACCCCCGAACTCTTTTTTTATATCCCTACTACTTTATGTTTTTCTTATAGGGAAGTATACCACAATTATTATTGTTTGTGTGAAAAAATCTTTTTCTAAAGAAAACCCCTCTACTCGTGTCAGCAGAGAGGTTTTTGCGACTTATTTCCGCCTCAAAAAAGCAGGAATATCCAAGTCATCGGTGGTCGTAAAAGGCTTAATATCAAGTTCCGCATTCAGCGTTTTTTTTACATGCCGCTGGTCAAAACCAGTGGCTATAACCGTTACCCTGACTTCATCCTCCATATTATTGTCGATTACCGCACCAAAAATAATGTTTGCCTCCGGATCGGCCGCCTGGGCAATGATTTCTGCAGCCTCATTAACTTCAAAAAGTCCCAGGCTGTTGCCACCCGTAATGTTCAGCAATACACCCTTGGCCCCTTCAATTGAGGTTTCCAGCAGCGGACTGGAAATAGCATATTTGGCAGCTTCCGCCGCCCGGTTCTCCCCGGTGCCTGTACCTATACCCATAAGAGCTGAGCCGGTATCGGTCATGATGGTCTTGACATCGGCAAAATCCAGGTTAATCAGCCCGGGCACCGCAATCAGGTCGGAAATCCCCTGCACACCCTGCCGCAGCACGTCATCAGCAATCCGGAAAGCCTCCACAATAGAGGTATGCTTATCAATCACCTGGAGTAACCGGTCATTAGGTATGGTAATCAGCGTATCGACTTTGTTCTTCAGGTTGGAAATCCCGCTCTCGGCCTGGCTTAAACGTTTTCTGCCCTCAAAAGTAAAAGGCTTGGTTACAACACCTACCGTCAGGGCCCCCACCTCTTTGGCCACCTCAGCTACAATAGGCGCGGCACCTGTACCTGTACCGCCGCCCATACCGGCGGTAACAAAAACCATATCCGCCCCGCGAAGAATATGAGCTAATTCGTCACGGTTCTCCTGAGCGGCTTTTTCCCCAATTTCCGGGTTGGCTCCGGCCCCAAGACCTTTGGTCAGCTTAGCCCCGATTTGGATCTTGTTAGTTGCCTGGGATAAATATAAGGCCTGGGCATCAGTATTAACGGTTATAAACTCAACGCCCTTCAAGCCTGCACTAATCATCCGGTTGACAGCATTGTTTCCGCCGCCGCCGACTCCGATAACTTTTATGTTAGCAAACTGGTCCATATCAATCTCAAAATCCAGCATTAAGTGTTAACCCCCATTCGTTATACTTAAATGGTAAAATTCCACATGGAAGTCAATTTCCCTGCTGGCAGCGCGGGTTTTTTTTCTATTTTTTTAAAAGATGCCGGCGAATAATCGCCAGGTTCTGAAAAATCCGCACCCCAAAAGCAAAAATTGCTGCGGTATAAAGCTCTACCCCCAGTCTTTCACCTACATAAGCCAAGCCTGCAGCCAATAATGTATTGCTAAAAAATCCGGTAATAAATACCATATCGTCAAACTTTTTCTCCAT
Organism: uncultured Eubacteriales bacterium; assembly: GCA_964636895.1. Lineage (GTDB taxonomy): Bacteria > Bacillota > Thermincolia > Thermincolales > CAZWUW01 > CAZWUW01. Next base: position 8,689 of record CAZWUW010000077.1, on the reverse strand, counting down.
ACCGGATCGTACGCCGCCAAACACTGAATCCATGGCCGCCAGCACCGCTACCGACATATATTTGACATATGGTTCAGGCATCGTAATCGGTGAAACAAAGCCGATTACAATTCCTAGAATTAATCCTAATACAGCAAGCCACACGTTTTAATCACCTTCTTTAGCTGGTTTGGAAAAATCAAATCTAATTGTCCCGGAATAAGCCGGCACGGTAATATCCTTTTTCTGCTCCACCTCGGCCACCAAGCCCCAGAAACGAATGGTTTCCAGGATGCCGCCTTTGATCTCCAGCGAGCTTTGCAGCGCTGCCGGGTCTCCGGTAGCCAGTATGTTCAGGGGCGGTACAACCTTTTTGGTATTAACCAATACGGTAGTGCCGGCACAACGAATTTCTGAAGTAGCCAATATCCGCTGACCATTAATGGAAATTGCTTCCGCACCCCCGGAACGCAATTCATTAACCACTTTTAACAAATCTTCTTCATGCAGAATATAAAGGTTTGGGTCTTCCCCGGGCTGAAGTTTTTTGGGACTATCGTTTAGAACTAACTGCACGCCTTCACCTTTAACCGCCGTAAGACCGGCCAGCATGCGTGTCTTATTAAGCTCATCCTTGATAGCCCTGGTTGCCGCATCATCACTTTTGGCGGCACGCTCAAGTTTTGTACGCAAATCCGTTACATCCTGTTTCAGGTTATCCCGTTCTTCACTAACCTCCTTCAAACGGCTGGTAATCTCCTGCGCCCTGGTAATAGGTACGTTTTGCTGAATCTCCCTGGTAGTACGGTACTGGATTGTTAACATCAGGCCCAAAGCCAATAATACGATAGCGGTAGTGATTTGACCTCTTTGCATGCTGCGTCTCCTGTCTTTTATAAAGTGTATTAACTTTCTGGACTGATTTCAATTAATTTTATTACCGGGCGGCCATTATAACTGATATCAATATACTGAATCCGCCGGTCATATTTGCGGCCGGCCACTTCTTCATATAGCCTTATCTTGTCGGTGACACGCTCTGTATTACCCACCCGCACCTCAGCGCCGTCAATAGTAAATAATTTGATATTATTGAGGTCCCGGACATTAATCTCAGAAATCACAGCCGTCAGCTTTATAGGCATATTCTTCAAATATACCAAAGCAGCCTGAATTTCTTCACCACCAATTTTTTCCCCCGGCGCTGTTTTAGGCACGGTTATACCGGTGATAATGGGTAAATTTACTTTACCCATATTACTGCTCTTGGCCAGAAAAACACCGCTACCGTCCACCTGCAAAAATTCTCCCCGACTGGCAATCAGACCGACAGCCGTCCGTTCAGTAACATGTATTTCCAGCCTTGAAGGAAACCGCCGGCTAATTTCCACAGTTTCTATCAGCGGATGCAGCCGGATTTTACCGGTTGCTTCCGGCAAGTTGGCTTTAAAAATATTAATGCCGGGATTGAGCCCGGAGATCTTTTGCACCTCCTGGGTGTTTAACTGCCTGGTACCAACCACTTTGATTTGCGTAACAGCAAAAAAAGCCGATTGCATAAACATAAACATGGCCAGCACCGCCAGCAGCACAAAAATTACGCGCAGAGGCTTCATTACACTGACATTCCGCAAGCTGCATCACCTCCATATTATTATACCAAAATACAGGCTAAAAATATATCTGTCTGCTAACTTGTCCCCCAATAAACTAAAAAAAGCAGCCTCTGCTGCCATCCACTAAACACCGTTCACCCTCATTATCCGTGCTCCCAGGGCCGAATACTTACGCTCGAGATTTTCATATCCCCGGTCAATATGCCAGATATCTTCAATCACCGTAGCATCTTCTGCAACCAATCCAGCCAGCACCAGCGCCGAGCCGGCCCGCAGGTCCGTAGCCTGCACAAAAGTACCGCTAAGTTTTGGCGTCCCTTTTACGATAGCGGCCCGGCCTTCAATTTTTATATCTGCCCCCATACGCCGCAGTTCGTCAACGTGTTTAAACCTGTTTTCAAATATCGTTTCCGAAATCACACTGGTGCCGCCGGCCACCGTCATCAGCACCATCATCTGCGCCTGCATATCGGTAGGAAATCCGGGATACGGCAGGGTTTTCAGGTCCACCGGCAGAACCTTGCCGTCACTACGCACCCTTACCCAGTCCTCGCCAACATCTACTATAACACCGGCTTCTCTAAGTTTAGCAACCATGGACTCGATATGTTCCGGGATTACGTTGGTCACCGTAACATCGCCGCCGGTAATCGCCGCAGCCACCATATGCGTGCCGGTCTCAATACGGTCGGAAATCACACAGTGGGTCACCGACCCTAGTTCTGTCACCCCCTGAATCTTGATGGTATCTGTTCCGGCGCCTCTGATGTTAGCCCCAAGACCATTGAGGTAGTTTTGTAAATCAACAATTTCCGGTTCCTTGGCGGCATTACGTATAACAGTTTGACCTTTGGCCAGGGTGGCTGCCATCATCAGGTTTTCTGTCGCCCCCACGCTAGGAAAATCCAAATGAATTTCACTGCCTTTAAGTTCCTTCGCCTCAGCCACAATATAGCCATGTTTCTCGGTGATCTCCGCTCCCAGCGCGATAAACCCTTTTAAATGCAGGTCCATCGGCCTTGAACCGATAGCGCAGCCACCGGGATAACTGGCCCGCACATAACCAAACCGCCCCAAAAGCGCACCCATCACCAGATTTGAGGCCCGCATGCGACGCATCAATTCTTCAGAAATTTCCAGTGGCCGCACATTACTACTGTCCAGTATAATTTCTGACCTTGTACAGTCTATCCTTACCCCGAGATAAGCCAGAAGTTCTTTCATCACCGCTATGTCACGTAGTCTGGGAGCTTCTTGGATGGTACTGCATCCTTCGGTTAATAGACTGGCCGCCAATATCGGCAGGGTTGCATTTTTGGCCCCGCTGACCCGGATTTTGCCTTTTAACTGCTTCCCCCCGATGACAATGAATCTCTCCATCCCGTCACCTCCAGTTCAGGTTATTCTCCCAATACCTGGACTTCCATAGGCAAATTTACCCCGTGTTTCGCAAATACCATTTCCCGGACTTTTTTGATTAGTTCCAGTACATCACTAGCCGTAGCACCGCCGAGATTAACAATAAAATTGGCATGTTTTTCAGAAACTCTGGCCTTACCTGCCTGCAGGCCTTTACCACCGGCTTCTTCAATTAAGCGGCCGGCTGCCAGACCGGACGGGTTGGCAAATACGCTGCCGGCATTAGGTAGATGCAGGGGCTGTGTGGCCCGCCGGACGGCCATCAACTCATCCATGCGCCCGCGGATAGCCGCTTGCTCACCCTTTTGCATAGCTAACAATGCTTCCACAATGACCATACGCTTTTCCTGAATTACACTACCCCGATAACGGAACTGTAAATCCGGACCGCTTAGCACCTGACAGCAGCCATCCGGATCAATAACTTTCACCTCCCGGACTACCGAAGATATACTTTGACCGTTCGCACCGGCATTCATCACCACTGCTCCACCCATTGCAGCCGGTATGCCAGCGGCAAATTCCAGGCCGGTCAGCGCGTGTTCCGCTGCTTTTCTGGCCACAACAGGCAAAAGTGCACCGGCCTGCACCCTCATTGTCAGACCGTCAACGTCTATTTTATCTAAACCACGGGTAATTTTCAGCACAATGCCACTGATACCACTATCCCGGATTAAAACATTTGAACCATTGCCAATAATGGTAAGGGGAATCTCCCGCTTACCGGCATAACGGACAACAGTTTTAATATCCGCAATATCCCCGGGCATAACCAGCATCTCGGCAGGACCGCCGATCCGCCAGGTGGTATGGTTAACCATACTTTCATCAAGCCGTATTTGACCGGATATTAAGCCGGCCAGCTCACTTTTTACCCGCAAGTAATCCATAAACTGCAAACTACCTCACTTTCAGCCTTTCCACCAACGCCTGGCCGGCCTGCCGGATATTACCGGCCCCCAAAGTCATTATCAGGTCACCCGGACGCGCCAGTTGGGCCAGAAAATCTACGATTTCTTCCATAGTACGGAAATAAATCACAGGTTTGGTGGACCGCTCCTTCGCAGCCCGGACAATAAGGTCAGCGGTTACGCCTGGAATAGGCTCCTCACCGGCACTGTATATCTCATTAATAATGACAATATCGGCATCGTTAAAAGCGCCGCCAAACTCATTATACAAAAACTTGGTGCGGGTATAGCGGTGGGGTTGAAAAACCGCAATAACCCGCCTGGCATCGGTTTGCCGGGCCGCCTGGAGAGTAGCGGCCACTTCGGTGGGATGATGAGCGTAATCATCAACCACATTAACATCGTTAACCTGCCCCAACCGTTGAAATCGCCTTCCTACGCCCTTAAAGCCCTTTAATGCGGCCGCAATGCCGGCAAATTCCAGTCCCAGCGCCATCCCAATTGCTACCGCGGCCACCGCATTATTTATATTATGCCGGCCGGGTACGTTAAGTTCCAACCGGCCCAGCCGCTCCTCTGCCAAATATATTTCCGCAAAAGTAGTCATTCCCTCATTACGAATCTGGCGGGCCGAATACTGAGCCGGATGCTTAATCCCATAGGTCACAACCCTTTTGTCAATAACTTCGGCCAATTGCCGTACATTATTGTCATCCATACATAACACCACAAACCCGTCATCCGGTGTTTTTTGTACAAATTCCCGAAATGCCGCCTTAATATTTTCCCGGCTGCCGTAATGATCCAGATGATCATCCTCAATATTTGTAACTACGGCAATATACGGTGCCAATCTCAAAAAGGAACCGTCACTTTCATCCGCTTCAGCCACTAGGTATTCTCCCTGGCCAAATTTGGCGTTGCCGCCTATATCATGAAAATTACCACCGACAACAACGGTGGGGTCAAAACCATTTTTTTCCAGCACTAAAGATGCCATCGCCGTTGTGGTAGTCTTGCCATGTGAACCGGCTATGGCGATGCCTTTCTTCTCGGCCATCAATCTGGCTAGCATTTCTCCCCGGTGCGCTACGGGAATATTTCTATCCCTGGCCGCACCTAATTCTTCATTTTCCGGAGAAATGGCCGTAGAAACCACCACCAGGCCGATATCATCCGGCAAATTGGCGGCCCTATGACCGACAAAAACCGTGGCACCGGCCTGTTCCAACCGCCTGGTGGCCTCACCGGCCTGCAAATCCGACCCGCTTACTCTGTATCCTTGCTCCAATAAAATTTTGGCGATGCCGCTCATGCCCGCACCGCCGATTCCGATGAAATAAACATGTCCCTGTGTGTTTGACAAATATTTTCAGCTCCTTCCTGGTAAAACCGCTATTGGATACGGTCAGGATTTAATCTAATCCATTGTATGCAAGAAAAAATCATGATGCCACCCGGCCTGTCCCCACCCGGAACAAAAGAATTACCGCCCGCAGTGCAGCACCTCGTCCACATTTTTTATAATTTCCGCCAGGGCCTGCGGGCGGCCTATCGCCAAGGACGCCGCAGCCATCTTAGCCAGGAGTGGCCGGTCTGCCAGTAGCTTGTTAATAGTCTGCCGCAGCAGAACGCCGGTAAGTTCGCTGTCTTTTATCAGTACTGCCGCTTCCCTGCCGGTCAGGGCACGAGCATTGTACTCCTGATGATTTTCTGCTGCATATGGATAAGGAATAAGAATTGCCGGCAGGCCCAGAGCTGTTATTTCCGCCAGAGTAGCCGCGCCAGCCCGGCATACCACCAGATCGGCTGCCGCCAGAGCGTCCTCCATATGATACAGGTAAGGTTTGACCATAATGTTCCCACTTTTATCCAGAGATATTCCCGCCGCCGCCAGTTCCGTCAGGGTTTCTTCATGTCCCGGCATACCCGTGACCAGTATAATCTGCAAATCGGTACGACCGGCAAAATACCCGGCCACTTCCACCATCGCTTTATTAATACTCCGGGCACCTCTGCTGCCACCAAAAACCAACAAATTAAACTTGTCCCCGGCTAACCCGAGACGTTTTACACCGGTCTCCCGCACGGCGGTTAAAATATCAGGACGAATAGGCAGACCGGTTACAGTAATATGATTTTGCGAGGAAAAATATTTAACAGATTCCGGAAAAGTCACCATTATGCGAGATACCATCCGGGCCAGCAATTTATTAGTAATGCCCGGATAAGCATTTTGTTCGTGAATCAAGGTAGGTATTTTACTGAGCGCGGCAGCCAGCACCACCGGACCGCAAACATAGCCCCCGGTACCGATAACCACGTCCGGAGAAAAACTTTTTAGCAACGCAAAAGCTTGCTTGATACCCAGCAATGATTTGCCAAAAGTTACTAATGCGCGGGGTGAAATTCTCCGGGGCAGGCCTTCAACGGTCACAGCTTGAAAGGCAAACCCCTCCTTCGGTACAATATCGGCTTCCATGCCCCGGGCAGTGCCTACATACAATATCTCAGCGCCCGGATATTTTTCTCTAATCCCCCGGGCAATGGCCAGCGCCGGGTAAATATGCCCCCCGGTACCGCCGCCGGTAACTAGCATACGCATTTTAAAACCTCCGTAAATTGGCTAACCGCTGCTCACCCCAGCTACTTGGAAGTGATATACCTAGAAATATTCAGCAGTATCCCTATCCCGATCAGGGTAAAAACCAATGACGAACCGCCGAAGCTCAGTAACGGCAGCGGAATACCGGTAATAGGTAATGAACTGGTAACAACACCAATATTTATAATAGCCTGCAGGCCAATCATTGAGGTAATCCCAACGGCCAATAAACAGGCGAAAGAGTCCTGTGCACACAAGGCAATTTTAAAACCACGCCAGATAAAAATAATAAACAACAACAACACCAAGGCACCGCCAATGAAACCAAGTTCCTCGCCCAGGACAGCAAAAATAAAATCAGTATGCTGTTCCGGCAGGTAAAAATATTTCTGATGGCTTTTGCCCAGGCCGGCCCCAAACAATCCCCCAGAGCCCAGGGCATAAAGCCCCTGTATAATATGAAACCCGCTGCCCAGTGGATCTGCCCAGGGGTCGAGAAACGCCAGAAACCGCCTTAACCGGTACGGTTCAAAGGCAATCGCCAAACCAACGGCACTGACACCGGCTAAAGCCAGATATGTAAGATGCTTCCCCGCTGCCCCGGCGGCAAAAAACATTAGATACACTGTGCCGGCGGCAGCAATAGCCGTGCCCAGGTCAGGCTGCATCAAAATCAGTCCGCAAGCCATGCCCAGCACCGCCAGATACGGCAGCAGACCCCGGCCAAAAAACCTGAGCCGCTCCCGGGATTGAGCCAAGCCCCAGGCCATAAACACCACCAGGGCCAGTTTGATAATTTCGGACGGCTGAAATCTGACCCCGAATTCCAACCAGCGTTGTGCCCCCTTAACACTTTTCCCTATCCCCGGCAGCAATACTGCTACCAGTAGGACAAAAGCCACAATGAGCATGGGCACTGCCATTTTTTTATACCGCCAGTAATCAATATTCATTACCGAAATCATCGCGGCTATGCCAATAAACGCCCAAAGCAACTGCTTTTTCAAAAAATAAAAGGTGTCGTCCAGCCGTTCATGTGCTGTTACCTGGCTGGCACTGTAAACCATAATGATACCAATACTCAAAAGCATAACAGTGGCCATAAAGAGCAAAAAATCGGGTGACTTTTTGCGCAGATACAAACTGGTTGCCTCCTTAGGAGTGTCCGGTATTTCCCAGACTACCGACTACCGCTTTGAAAAGGTCTCCCCGTTCCTCAAAATCCCTGAACATATCCCAACTGGCGCAGGCCGGCGACAGCAGTACAATGTCTCCCGGCCTGGCTTCACCGGCAGCCAAATGAACGGCATTTTCCAAGGAAGCAGCCCGCACAATGCGGTTAAAGCCTTTTGCCTTAACCGCCGCGGCCATCTCTTCCGCACACTCGCCCACCACCACCAACGCCCAAGCTTTCTTTTGCACGCCGGCGGCAAATTCGCCAAAATCGCTCCCCTTGTTCCGCCCGCCCGCAATTAAGACAATCGGCTCGTCATAAGCATAAAGGGCTTTAATGGCGGCATCAGGGTTAGTACCCTTGGAATCATTAACATATTTCACCCCATTGATTTCAGCCACAAACTCCATCCGGTGGGCTACACCGGGGAAGCTGCGCAGGACCTGAGCGATAGTCTCACCGCTGACCCCCATAACATAGGTGGCGGCTGTTGCTGCCAGGGCATTTTCAAGATTGTGGGCACCCCGGATACCTATTTCCCGAACAGGGCAGATAACCTCGCGGTTTTCACCGGTAACGGCCACAATGTGGCCATTCTGGACAAAAACTCCTGTTTCTAAAATATGCTGCCGGCTGAAAAATATAACCTGCCCCGCAGTCTGCCCAGCCAGTTTTCTAGCGGTCGGGTCGTCATAATTCAGTATGGTAAAATCTCCTTGTACCTGATTAACAAAAATTCTGGCTTTGGCAGCAATATAGTTTTCCATAGTGCCATGCCGATCCAGATGATCAGGTGCAAAATTCAGGATCATCCCGACCCGGGGCCGGAAATCACGTATGCATTCCAGTTGAAAGCTGCTGACCTCGGCTACAATAACATCATCCGGCCCGTATTTTTCCACTTCCAGAACCAGCGGCAGACCGATATTGCCACCCACACAAGTCTTGCGGCCGGCAGCTTGAAAAATCTCACCCGTAAGTACAG
>CAZWUW010000076.1:4410-13882 GCA_964636895.1 uncultured Eubacteriales bacterium | reverse complement strand
CCGAGGCTTTTAAGTTGATGGCGGCTTGCAGCAAATCTCTAATACTGACCCATTGCCGGGACTGTAAATGATCAATCATGAAAATTCCTCCTAGGCGTCTTCAAAACCTTCCTGAATATATACAGTACGCATAACCTCTTCCAGAGAAGTTACGCCTTTTAGCACCTTACGCAGGCCGTCTTCCTGCAAAGTCCGCATCCCGGCGGCTCTGGCCGCCTCCTCAATCTTGTCGGTAGATGCCTTATTGGTCACCAGTTCCCTGATTTCCTTGTCCACAATCAATACTTCATGCAAAGCCAGCCGCCCCTTATATCCCGTCTGATTACAAAAGGGGCACCCTACAGCCCGGTAAGCACTAGCCCGTTCCCACATTTCCCCGGTCAAACCCATTCTGACCAATACTCCCGTTGATAACTCAACAGGCTGTTTACAATGCTGGCAAAGCCCCCGCACCAATCGCTTCGCCCTGATGGCTACTACCGAAGAAGCTATCAGGAAAGGCTCCATACCCATGTCCAACAGCCTGGCCAGCGTTGACGAAGCACTGTTGGTATGCAGAGTCGATAACACCAGATGACCGGTCATAGCCGATTGAATAGCAATTCGGGCTGTTTCCCCATCACGGATCTCGCCTACCATAATAATATCAGGATCCTGCCGTAGTATTGAGCGCAAGCCTCCGGCAAAGGTCAGGCCAGCTCGGTTATTAAGTTGTACCTGATTTACGCCGGCCAGAGTATATTCCACCGGGTCTTCAAGTGTGATAATATTTTTATTAATAGAATTCAGGTGATTTAAAGCAGCATACAGCGTTGTGGTTTTACCGCTGCCGGTAGGGCCGGTGACCATAATGATGCCGTGCGGTTGTTTGATCGCGGCCTTAAATTCTCGGTAGTTCTCGTCCAGCAAGCCCAGCTCTTCCAGAGCCAATAGTCCCCTGGATTTATCCAAAATCCGCAAAACCACTTTTTCTCCGAAAATAGTAGGCAGAGTCGAAACCCGCAGGTCTACTTCCCTGTTCTCAAACTTCAGTTTTATGCGACCATCCTGCGGCACCCGTCGTTCGGCAATATCCAGGCTGGCCATAATTTTCAACCGGGAGATGGTGGGTGCCTGCATGGATTTTGGGGAATGCATCATATCAAAAAGCACCCCGTCAATCCGGTAACGTATCCGGACATCTTTTTCCCCGGGCTCCACATGAATATCACTTGCCCGGTCAATTATAGCCTGATTTATGAAGGAGTTTACCAGTTTGACAATAGGTGCTTCTTCCACCAGCGCCAAAAGCCTTTCCAGCCCCTCCGGATCATCGGCCTCAGCATCCATGGATTCATGAAGGTCACTGATTAGCTTATCCAGAGATTCTTTCATGGCAAAATGCCGAGCAATCGCGTTATCTATAGCGGTTTCTGTGGCAATTACCGGCTCTACATGCAAACCGGTTGCCAGGCGTACATCATCAATGGCATAAACATTCAGAGGATCCACCATCGCTAGAATTATACCTGTTTCCGTTTTCATGACCGGGATAACCTTATATCGCTGAGCCATTGCCTCAGGAATCAGCCTGGCAGTTTCCCTAGAAATAACTATCTTTTCCAAGTCCATATACTTAAAACCTAATTGGCTTTTTAACACCCTGATGACATCGCGTTCAGTTACGAAACCCAGGTTAATAAGCACCTTGCCGAGACGCACATGCGTCTCGCGCTGATTTTCGAGTGCCTCGGCAAGTTGTTCCGAAGTAATTAACCCAACCTCTAACAATAATTCACCGAGGCGCTTTTTGCCAGGGCTATACATCTTCTTTTACCTCTGCTTTCACTTTTATACAAATTCCTGCATAATTTCAAATTTGACATTAGTGGTAAATATTTGACAGATATAACTATTTTTCCTGCTTTTTTATGAATTCCATTAAAAAAACAAGGCGTTCCGGTACCTCTTGTCATTTCACGACATCTGTAGTATATTAAAAGAAAGCATTACCGTCAGGACGGATGGGAGGGAACAGGCTGTGCATAAGCTGGAAATCCTGCAGAAAATCGCCCCCTTCAATTTACTGGAACCTGATTTACTGGCAGAACTGGCCCCGCAGTTGGAAGAGAAAGTCCTGCCCAAGGGCGCATATATGTTTCGGCAAGGCGACAGCTCATTAAAAAAGCTGTTTTTCCTTATTTCAGGGATTGTTGAAATAATTGTCACGAATGAAAAAGGAACGGAATCTGTGATGGGACTCAGAAAACCTTATGACTTTTTTGGCGAAACCGTACTGCTGACCGGCAAAACTTATCCGGCTTCAGCGCGGGCAGTTACCGACGCCACCTGCCTGACTCTCGGTAAAGATGAATTTGAGCAGTTATTCCACCGTTATGCGGCCTTTTCAGGTTTTTTTAGCCAGATGCTGTCCGACCGACTGCGGGAGATGTTTCGCGAGGTAGTCCAAGAACAGTCTTATGAAGCATATGGCATGGATTCCCAACCTTTTCGCAAACGGATTTGCGATATCATGAGCACCCCGGTAATAACCTGCACTACCACCGATACCATTGACCAGATAGCGGAAATCCTCACCGAACACCGCATCAGTGCCCTGGTGGTAGTTGATACTGCGGATAAACCGGTGGGCATGATTACGGAATCCGACTTGGTAAGCAAGGTGCTTACCCGGAAAGAGTGCCCTAACACCCAATTAACCGCTGCCGATATAATGAGTTCCCGGCTGATTACATTGCCGCCGGACGGTTTCTTTTATCAGGCCCTGCTGAACATGGTAAAAAACAAAGTCAAGCACCTGCCGGTTATCAGTGATGGTTTGCTGCTGGGCATTGTTACCGTACGGGACCTGGTAAAAAGTCGCAGTACCGGTGCTCTGACTATCGTAGACGGTATTGAAAACAGTGATGATATTGACGAATTGGCAAAAGCCAGCGGGCAGGTAGATACGGTACTAAAAGCGCTGGTGGCGGAAAAGGCCGCCAATCAGGAAATATGCGAGGTTATTACGGAGTTTTATGACCGGCTGACCAGAAAAGTCATTCAGGTTTCGGAACAGGAAATGATTAGGGAAAGCTACGGCCCGCCACCGGCGCCGTATTGCTGGATTACCATGGGCAGCGGCGGCCGGCAGGAACAAACCATGCGTACCGACCAGGACAATGGCATTATTTATGCTGATGTGCCCATCGGCAAAGTAAAAATAGCTGCCGCATATTTTGCCGCGCTGGCCGGTAAAATTGTGGATGGTCTGGCCCGTTGCGGTTTTGCCAGGTGCAAGGGCAATGTCATGGCCACCAACCCACAGTGGTGCAAATCTGTCCGCCAGTGGGAGGAAATGGTCAGCCACTGGGTCCACGAGCCACATGCCGAAATGCTGCGCAATTTTACCATTTTTTTGGACTTCCGGCCTATCCACGGTGAAAATGCCCTGGCCGAGAAGCTGCGCCGGTTTGTCATTAAGGGGATCCAGGACCGGCCCATTGTGCTGCATTTCCTGGCCAAGGATGACCTGGAGCAAAACGTGCCCCTGGGATTTTTTAAGAAGTTTATTACCGATAAGTCAAAAGCCCATAAGAACGAAGTTGACCTGAAAAAGAGCGCCTGTGTCCACGTAGTGGACTGTATCCGGATTTTTGCTATCCGGGACGGTATTACCGAAACTTCTACTATTGGCAGGTTAAAAACGCTAACGGAAAAAGGGGTTTTCCCTCGCGATGATGCGGAGTTTGTGGAGACAGCCTATGAGACCCTAATGAATTTCCGCACCCGGGAGAACCTACGCAAAGTGAGTTTGGGGCTGGCGGCCGATAATTATATCAACCCTTATAAGCTGAGTAAAAGAGAACAAAATGTATTAAGAGAAGCCTTCCTTGCTGTTTCCAGACTCCAAAGCTTTACCGGTTCCTACTTCCGTGTAGAAGGATACTAAACTTGGAAATGGATGTGGTCCGCCATGGGCAACCTAATGAAAATAATACATTGGGCCATGGGTTTAAGGAATCCGCGCGGAAACTCGTTATCAGCCGAGCCGGATCCCTCTGTGGTGCTTGAACTGAAATACAAAACAGCCGCCGAAAAAGATAAAGTCCACCCGTCAGTCAACCTGTCTCAGGCGCGTTTTATAGTCTTTGATCTGGAAACCACCGGGTTCCATCCCTACGCGGGCGACGAGGTTACCTCTATAAGCGGGGTGGTTATCGAGAAGGGCAAAATCAGGACCGATACTTACTTCGATACCTTGGTTAATCCTCATCGCCCTATCCCGCCATTGGCCTCAGAAATTACCGGCATAACGGACGAAATGGTAAGCGATGCCCCATCCTTTTTTTACGCCCTGAACGATTTTCTGGATTACGCCCGGAGCACCATTCTGGTAGCCCACAACGCCGACTTTGACCTGCATTTTATCAACCTGAAGCTTAAACAATTTTGCCAGACTAAAATTTATCACCCAGTGGTTGATACCTTTCTTTTAGCCCAAGCCCTGATTACCTGCGAAAAATGCCATACCCTGGATGCGCTAATCAAAAGGTACGGCATTGTCCCGCAAGGGCGGCATACTTCCCTCGGTGATGCTGTGCTTGCCGCCCAGTTGCTATTGGAATTTATCCCGCTGCTCAATGAGCGGGGGGTACTCACTTTCGGAGACTTGCAGACTTATTTGCATTTCCGGTCATATCAGTAAACTACCATCAATAATGAAATGATACTCCATAGCCTGCGGCCGGATAGTCCCACCTGATATTCCTGCTGCAAGCCAATATACAGGCCCCGCATTCAATGCACCGGGCGAACTCAAAAGCCAGCTCCTTACCGTTCCAGCTATAAACCTGTGACGGACAAATAAATGTACAGGGTCTGTCCGGACAATCATGCCGGCAAAGGTCAGGGTTGGCTATGCCGATATGCGACTTTTCAGCAGGCTTGATTTTAACATAACGCAGCGGGTCGCTTTTAACCGTACCGTAAACCATTCTTAGAACGCCCCCCAGTGCGTAATGCCTGTATATAAATCCGATATAGTCTTAACAGGCAACTGCCTGTTATTAAAGGCAGCAAAGATTTTCTTTGTTTTCTCCTGTTCAGTCACCATTTCTTCCGCAAAAAATGCGTAAGCCGCGCTGTTTGCCGTACTACTGATCAGGTAGTCGATATCGGGGTGGCTTTTGTAATATGCCAGGGAACCTTTGGCTGACTCAATATCCTGCATAAAATATAACTGATTCAGTTTATGTCTGTAATTGGCCAGCATGGCAGCAGAAAAATCCCCCTTGGCCCTGGCCTGAACAATGGTTTCCGCGGCACACTTACCGGACAGCATGGCCAAGTCTGTCCCATGCCGGCCGCTAATCATCACGGCAGCATCCCCCACCACCAGTAAATTATTTGTATAGACTTTTGGAATATATTTAAACCCACCTTTGGGAATCAAATGCGCCTTATATTCCACCGGCTCAGCCCCTTGCAGCAGGCGTTTCAGCAGGGGATGGGTCTTAAGCCGCTCCAGGAGAACGAAAGGACTCAGACCGGCCTTGATCAGTTCACTGAGATAACTGCCCACAGAAATTGAAATGCTTTCTTTGTTGGTCCAAACACCGGCTTTACCGGGTGCCCCGGCTGTAGGAAAACCGATGAAGCCGATGACGGCCCCCTCGCCCGGAGCCAATTGAAACCGCTCTTCAATCACTTTAGCCGGCAGCGCCAAAACCTCCTGCACATAATGTGTCATGGTATGTGGCGGCAGTTCACCTCTAAGCCCGGCCTCACCGGTGAGAAAAGCATTAACCCCCTCTGCCAGCACTACCACATCGGCCTCAACTACCGCCCCTCCGTCCAGCTGCACCCCTATCAACTGTCCTTTGGTAAGCAACCCGTGTTCATAAACCAGGTTCCGCACCAACGCCCGGTTCACCAATTCCGCCCCGGCGGCCGCAGCTTTGTCTGCCAGCCAGCGGTCAAAACGGGATCGCAGCACGGTAAATTTGTTATATGGTGCCTTGGCAAAACGCAAGCCGCTGAAACCTAGAGTTACCGCCGAATCATGTTCCAACAGCCAAAGCCGGTCGGAAACAACTGGCCGTTCTAATGGCGCCTCTTCCCAGAAGGCCGGAATTATCTCTTCCGTATGGCGCGCATAGATAGTTCCGCCAAACATGTTTTTACTGCCGGGATAATCACCCCGCTCCAAAAGAGCCACATCAACCCCGTTATTGGCCAATATATAGGCGGTGGCGCTGCCGGCCGGCCCGGCACCCACCACAACCGCATCATACTTTTTTTTCACATAAAACACCCGGCCTTTCTTAAATATATTTGGCCGGGTTAGTAATTTTTATACACAATATCTTTTTTCAGCGCGTGCCCACCCGCACCTCGGTGTCGGTGGGCCGGTAATAATCATCGGACAGGAGTTCTTTTTTAACTAATTTGCCGTTTTCTTTAATGGTACGATAAACCTTTACCCGGTAACCGCGCTCTCCCCTGATAACAGTTTTGCTGCCCTTTGGCATGGAAGGGTCATTGATTATGACTTCAACCGGTTCAATTCTCCGGATATTCTCAGATGAAAGCTGCACTAGCCTGTTATGTTCTTTTTTACCAAACAAACGCACTGTTAATTTATTGCCGCTTACTGTAGCAACAATTAAAACAGGGTAACGGCCAGTGTTCTGGAAGGTAAAATCAATCTGACCGTCGGCTACGGCGGCATCCTGCCCCAAGGGTACATATGTGGGCGGTATGGAATGCGGTGTACGTTCTTTTGCCGACATACCGGCATAAAGCACAGTCTGATACAGGGTGGTGGAAACCTGGCAAACCCCTCCGCCAATACCCGGTTGCAGCTTATTATTGGTTATCACGGGCGCTTCTTTGTAACCAAATTTTTCCATCCTTGGTCCTACCTGTTTATTAAATGAAAATACCTCTCCCGGTTTAACAATGGTGTTATTCAAAAACTGAGCGGCCAGCCTGATGTTATGTGCCCGGTTTACTTGACTGCTGTTAAAAACAGTCTTGAAAGTCGCCAGTTCATCTTTGATGGCGGCCAAATCACGCGCATTTACCTGAGGTTTTGTCTGCCTAACGACCAGGTTAACAGGACCCTGACTCAACTGTTTCACGGCCTCAATAAACAACTTCCGCGTTGCCGCAGCATCAATTTCTATGCCGATCTGTTCCGGTGTTACAACGATGCGGCCGTTCTTCATGACAGCCTTGGCATCTATGGCTGAACGATTCATATCCTTAGCCACGGCAGCCAAAAAATTGTTTATTTTATTTTCATTGTATGTCATATCCAAGTTCATTTCTGTCTGTTGCCGGCGCATTTTAAAACTACTGACCACCCGGGATAAAGGGTTGGTTTCCCGGCCTAACAGATAAGCGGCCCAGACGGTCTGCCGGTAATTAACTTTTACTCCCAAATCGCCATAACTCAAATGCCACTTTTTGTTTTGATATTGCACCGGCAGCACCGTGTCGATAAGCTGCTCCATGCGTTGCCGCAATTTCCCCTCAGCTTCAGCCGGCGTCATGTCCCCCACATCAATACCATTAATAAAAACCCCCGGGAATAACCTTTCGCTCCCGGAGGTTGATGCGGCAACAACACCCCCGAAAATGCCGAAGGCGGTTTGTACAAAAAGTATGCAGGTAATAATCAGGTGTTTTTTTTCTATACGCGGCACAGTTTACTCATCTCCATTTTAGCTGCGGGTGTTCATGGAAAGTTCCGTGTACTTGCCGGCGGCTTTAGCTTTATCAATCATTTCTGCGGTTACGGCATCGCCCTCTTCACCCAGGACTTCGCCATTATCCAGAACTATCCGCTTGCTTAATTTCCGTCCAAGCAGGTACTGACGCTGCCTTTCTTCAAAAAGACGCGCTGCATCAGAAATTTCCGGTTTCTTTTCTTCTAATGCTTGCTCTTCTTCAACCGGAGTGTTTGTTTCCTCAATTGGTACTGCTTCTACATCAGCTTGGGTTTTTTCTTCCTGAACAGGCGCATTTTCCGGAACCTGTGGAATTTCCTGCACTACCGGCCGGATTACCTGCGCAGATACCGGCTCCGCTTTAAAACCGGCAATATTGTCGACCAGACCCTCTTCCACATTCTCATCTACCACCAAAATATCTTTACCAAAAGTAATGACAAATTCCGATTTGATTAAGCTGATATTTTTGCCGCCATTAACAGGCACCAATTCACAGACAGCAATTTTACCCTTATTATCTTCATCCACGTAATATTCCCGAACCGACCCTATTAGCCGGCCTTTTTTTGTGGCAACTTTGGTGCCTTTGATATAAACGTTCTGCTCCAGCAATCCTTGTACTTCCGGATGCTCAGACATATCAGTAATAGCATCGGCAGACTGAATCGTTACCGCATATTCCCCGACTCCTTCCACCAGAGAAAAAGGCAAAATTTTCACTTCCTGATACCGTGAGCCATTATCCACAACCAAACATTCAACAGCCCGTTCAGCGGGATTGACGATTAAATCCCTAATGGTGCCAACTTCTTTCCCGTCTTCAATGCTTATAATCGATAAACCTAACAGTTCTTCACTTCTTTTCATACATACTCTCCTATCGTTAAAAGCTTAGCTTAAAAACTTCTTCTTTCCACCGACGGGTCTTTTCCTCTGCAGTAAATCTGATTATATCGGGGATTTCTGCCAGCGGCAAGGGTGATAAATTATATTTTCGCATTAAATCCTGAAGTATTTCCAAGTACTTCATTTGAGTAAAAATATCTTTGCGCAGCTCAGGTTTAATGTAATCTTCATAATCTTGCAATAAGTTCTCCATGCATATCCATGCCTGCCGGTAATTTCCCATTTCAATATGCATACTACTGATATCAAGCATTAAAAGCTGAACCAAATCTACAGGGGGGTGTAATTTAACAGCTTCGATAAATAGTTGGATAGCCTGTTCGTATTGTCTCTGCAGCTTAGCCACAAACCCTTTATCAACAAATGAATTAATTGAATTGTCGGTGAAAACTGTTTCACTAAGCTCAAATGCCGCAGTCACTGCTTCCCCATTTGCTTCCCCTGCGGTAAGCACATCATCGTCAAAAGCCACTTCAGCTATTGCTAATTCCTGTATGATTTCTTCAACAACTTCCTCTATCACTATCACGTCCGCATATTCTTCCGTGACGATAATTTCTTCTGCAACGAATTCTTCTGCAACGAATTCTTCTGTGACAACTTCTTCTATAATTGCTTCTTCCACTGTTTCTTCTGCCAATACTATTTCTGCAACGAGTCCTTCTGTAACCGCTTCTTCCAAATGTACTTCTTCTGTGACAATTTCTTCTGCAGACTCTTCTTCCAGAAATACTTCTGCTACCGGTTCTTCCTCTATCACTATCGCGTTCGCATATTCTTCCGTGACGATAATTTCTTCTGCAACGAATTCTTCTGTGACAACTTCTTCTATAATTGCTTCTTCCACT
>CAZWUW010000076.1:0-4310 GCA_964636895.1 uncultured Eubacteriales bacterium | reverse complement strand
GACTCTTCTTCCAGAAATACTTCTGCTACCGGTTCTTCCTCTATCACTATCGCGTCCGCATATTCTTCCGTCACGATAATTTCTTCTGCAACGAATTCTTCTGCAACGAATTCTTCTGTGACGAATTCTTCTGTGACAACTTCTTCCACTACCGGGACAACCTCCCAGGCAGCAGCAATTTCTTCCTGCCATGATTCTTCTTCTGCTTCTGCTTCTTCTGCTAATTCGATTGCTTTTCCAACTTCTACTGCTTTTTCTTGCCTAGAATTTTCGATAACAGCGGAGGCTTCTATATCTTTTTCTGCCGCGGCACTTTGTTGTACCGGTGTATAGCTCAAGCTGGGAAGATCATCAGATAATGATGTCTGCGACTGACTTGCAATTTTAAAAGCCACAGCAGAAATCAACACAATAAAAATCATTACTATCTGATAAAAATCTAAATACCCCAAAAGAAAAGGAAAGGCCACGCCCAACCCTAACGAAAGTCCTGCAATATATAATAAGATTTTTGGGGCGACACCGATCCTACCACCCTTGAAAAAAAACAACACTCCTAATAGGATATTAACCGCAAAAAGAACTACAATGTATCTGGTCACCGGCTTCCCTCCCCGAGGTTACACCACACGCATATTCTACTATTCGACGAATACCACTTAATTCCTTCACGAACTAAGATTTTTTTGAAAAATTCGTATTATATCAGAACGCCTGCATTACGTTCTTAAAAAAAGCAACCCTAACGGCACCGAAAAAGTTATTATAGCAAGCAAAAACAGGCCGGCGGCACCGCGATAATTCTTTTTCCGCCAGGCCCAGCAACCAAAATTGAAGGTATAAACCGACACTCCGGCGCTAACCAGGACCGCCGCCGTATAAATTAACCATTTCACCGGTTTCTTAGCTCCTCTCTTTTAATCTGCCAGCTGTGGTTGTTCAAACTGCATGCCAACCCGGCGAATCTTAAAGTCCACTTCCACCGCAACTAAAGCTTCAGGAAACCGGTCAACCCATCCATAGTTCTGCCAATCCTCCCAGGAAACAAAATATTTCCGGGCCTTGTCTCCGAAGCCAAAAACATCGCTCTTGTATAATTGAACCCGGCGAACGGTTTCTTCCGCCCTTTCTTTGATGGTTTTTTCGACAAAACGGTTTAGTTTATTCGTCAACCGCTGGTCTATCGCATAGTTTATATCGCTCTGAATACCCAGAATATCCCCTTCCAGCTTTAACCTCACTAAAACCCGCGGTTTTTCGCCGCTTAAATCGACCTGGACATTCGGCAAGCTGCCCTGGCGGACATCTATCGGAACATAGCTATTTTCTGCCAGGGGATCCTCAAAAGCCATGAAGGCCCGACGGAATTCCCCACGCAGCAGCAAAAACATCCGGGTTTCATCACCGGTAAGGAAGCCGGTCATTTTATCCCCCCGAAATACGGCAGTCCCCAATAATTCTATTGGATGGCCGCCCGTACGTGGAATATCCCCGGCCAGGAAATTAGCTTCGGTTATATTTTTGCCTGATACACCCTGTCGTTTTTCATCTGTCTTGATTTCAGGGCCTTTTCCCTTAACGCCGGCGAGTATGGCAACCGGACTACGGCCGTTATTTTCCATGCCGGACAGAAATTGTTGGTATATACTGCGGGGTGTCAAACCGGTAGAGTTATAAAGCATACCCATTTCTTCAAACCATTTGGCAGAGCTGGCCTCCATAATTGATTTGTATGACTTTATTAAGTCCACGGCGCGACCCCTGGCGACAATAATGTTGACCGTCCGGCGCACCTCCCGGTAACGCATAAAAGCCCCCAGACTGGCGGCTACCCCGGTCCTGGCCTCTTTTTCCCCGATAATGATTGCTTTGGTATGCATCAGATTTACCCGCCGGTCCAGGTAGCCGTTAATCAGGTTTAATCCGGCAAATACACTGGGTGTTTCTACGGATGTTACTAAAAAAGTTTCCCCGCCACCGCCACCACCGCCGCCACCACCGCCGCCGCCGCCGCCGGCGCCTGCCAGGTTGCGGGGAACAGCAAACATTAACGTCAACAATACACGGCCCTGAGTGATATGGTCAACCCCGATAACCTGGACAAAGGCCTGGTCTTCCAACTCTTTTTTATCCCAGCAGCCTGCCATATGTAGAGGCGACAACAACATGAACAGGGACATAATTACCGATATTATTTTTTGTTTAAGCTGGCGGCGGCTTTTGACCTGCATTGGCTGTCCTCCTTTTAACTGCTCCCTCTCCGGCATCCTCTGCAGTTCCTTGTAAATGTTTATTACCCAGCCCCCGCAGCCTGGCCAGCACAAGCAGCAGCCCCGGCAATGCGAAAGCAATAATCCAGCCATAATTACGCAAGATTTCAGTCTCCAGTCTTATTGCCGTTATATAATTCGGAGGAAGGAAGGACAGGCTAAAGACCAATAAGGCCAATGAAAATATCAAAGGCCGGTAAACAGGCAGTTTTAAAATTCGGGCCAGAATTATGGCCGCAGCATAAAGACTAACTGATATTTGAATTAACCCGGCAAAAATCCATACAAATAGGAAAATAGCCTCAATCCGCTGCACAAAACGGCCAAAAACTATTAACCGGGCCAGTTGAAACATGGGATAAACTGCCCCTTCCTTGGCTTCCCAGGCAGTGAAGGTGCCGATTAATACCAGCACTGCCAGCGTCATGGCGCTACCCGCCACAGCCAGACTGATGACACCGATACGGGTAAACTTTTCCTGTTCTCTGATGTAGGGATAAAGTACTGCCAACACCAGTACATCACCCATAATAGAACTTTTTAGCATACCGAACTTAATTATAGTAGCCGCTCCGCTGCCAAGCACAGGAAATAAATTATCCGTATTGAAATGCGGCAGCACCCCCGCCAAAATAGTCAAATATCCCCCAAGCATAAATGGAAATAACAGCCAGTTGCCCCTGGCAATGGACTCGATACCCATATATACGGTATATAACACAGCGGCCAGAAAAAGCGCAGTAACGATACTTATGGGGGTTTGGGGCAGTGTTGTAGCAATAACCGTTTCAGCAAATTGGCGCAAAACCACTACTGCGATAAAAAAGAAAAAACCAAAAAAACCAAGCGCAATTATAGTGCCAAAATACTTTCCCGCAACTATTTCGCTTACTTCAACAATGCTTTGCCCCGGAAAACGCTGCATCAGGACGGATATCAGACCAAACCCCAGCAACCCTAAAACAGTGGCAATTACCGGAATCAGCCAGCCGCCCGTTAAACCAAGCTTCACCATCATCAGCGGAAAAGCCAGCAGAATCTTAGTCGCGATAAAAGTTACCGTCAGGGTCACGGCTTCCCGCCAGCCGATATAACCGTCCTTAATTATCGTCACCGCTTCCCCCTCCTCCCAAACCCTGCTCCTGCCCAGTCTGCTTCGACTGGTTCTTTTCACCGGGGTCATTGCCGGATGCCCAAGTTCTGACCACCGCTTCCTGTCGTTTTTGCTCTAACGCCCGTAAATACGCCGGTTTTTCATTCATCATATAAAAAGGGTACCTGGTCACGACATCACCGCTGGCCGGCCGGAAAGGTGCCACCGGAGACATAAACGGCACCCCGAAGGATTTTTGCCCGCACAACTGGATTACCAGCACAAAAAGACCTATCACAATGCCATAAAAACCAAATCCCACCGCCAAAACTATAAATCCAAAGCGCAAAATCCGCAAACTGAAGGATAGACTATAGTTGGGAATGGCAAAAGACCCTAAACCGGTTATGGCTACAACAATCACCAAAATAGGACTGACCACGGTAGCGGACACGGCTGCCTGACCCAAAATCAGCGCCCCAACAATCCCAATGGTTGGCCCGATTACTGAGGGTATCCGCACCCCGGCTTCCCTGATCAGTTCAAAAGATATTTCCATTAACAGGACTTCGACAATGACCGGAAAAGGCACTTTTTCCCGGCTGGCGGCAATTGCGTAAAGCAGGTCGGTAGGTATCATTTCCGGATGAAAATTAGTTATGGCAATATAAAAAGCCGGAGTCAGCAAGGAGACGGCAAAAGCCAATATCCTTAACCAACGCAGCATAGTTCCAAAAGGCCAAAAGAGATAATAATCTTCGGGCGGATGCAGCAACCCCCAAAATACCACCGGCACAATCAAAGCAAAGGGACTGCCGTCAAAAATAATGGCCACATGCCCTCAGGCCCTTTAAACCGCCACCCCGTCCGGCCCTTCAGTGGAAAGAATCCCGGAAAACAAGGTATAACAATTATCCTCAATTAATTGCTGCAGTAGCCCGCTAGCC
>CAZWUW010000075.1:0-13960 GCA_964636895.1 uncultured Eubacteriales bacterium | reverse complement strand
GTGCCGGCCAGCAATCTTTGGTATTTCAGTTCTATCGGGCCGCGTGCCGATGGCTCGCCGGTAGTTTCGCTGGTGGCTCCGGGCAGTGCGGTTTCCACCGTTCCGTTGCGTAAAGGCGAACAGTATTATTTAAGCGAAGGCACCAGCATGGCTGTCCCTCATGTGTCAGGTGCGGCTGCCCTGTTGATGGAGGCGGCGGGCCGGAGTAACCTGCGAGTTAGTCCGGGGCAGTTGAAAAAGGCCTTTGAAAAGAGCGCCCGGCCTATTCCGGGTTACTCCGCTGTAGAACAGGGTTTTGGAGTTTTTGATGCCGCTGTGGCCTGGGACGAATTGCAGCGACTGCCTGTTGAAATTGCCGGGGTTGCTGCCCGGAACTATGACCTGGCCACCAAAAACGGGGCCGGGGTTTTTGCCCGCGAATATCTGCCCGGCCGGGTTACTTTTTACCTTAGTGAGCGGGCCGGCAAAGCCAGATTCATCGAGTTGGCCGCAACTTCCCCCTGGCTTTGGCCGGAGCAGCAGTTGCTGAAGATTCCGGCCTCCCGGGTGCGTGGGCTGGATGTAAACATGCAACTGCCGGACCAACCGGGACTTTATTCCGCTTATCTGACCGGGAGAGATACCGCTTCCGGCCGGCAGGAGTTGAATGCGCTGGCCACGGTGATTAAACCTTATGTACTTGAGCCTGAACAGGATTACCGGCTTACCTTGGATGATACTCTGACCCCGGCCCAGTATAAGCGGTATTTTTTCCGGGTGCCCCCAGGTGCCGACAAAGTACGGTTGAAGCTTACACCTGCCAATGGCGGCGGCCGGGTGCGGATGCTCGTGTACGGGCCCAAAGGCGGTAAGGAAGTGGCAAAAACTGATTTTGCCGGTGTTAATCCGGCCGGTCCGGTGGAATTTGTAACGGCCGCTGCTGATTTTCCTGCCGCCGGTACATGGGAAGTGGTCGTATACAGCTCAGCAAGTCTAAGTGTTTATGGCCTGAAACATTCTGCTTTTAAACTGGATTTTGCCCTGGACAGTGTCAAACCGATAAGTTTGCCGCAAAAAACCAGGGACATCGTGGTCAGTGTGCTGCCCAAGCCCCTTACTGTGGGAAAACAGACATTCCTGACGGTGCAGGTCAGAGACCGGTATACACTGCGTCCTTTTGAAGGACTGCTGGAGATAAATGGGATTACATACTTTACCAGGCAGGGGCGGGTGCTGTTGCCTGTAGAGCCACAGGATACTACTTATTCGCTGCACATAAAATCAGTCCCTGAGCCGGCCTCCGCCGTTCCTTTGGAGTACCGCTTTAGTTTTCCTGCCGCAGGCTAAACTGACAATAAAATGTTATTGATTGCAATTGAAAAATACGGTAAAATTAAGGTGTATGTATTTCGGTACGGGTTACATTTAAGGTGGTTAAAAATGTTTAAAATGCGTAAGAAATATTCAGCTTTAAAATTAATAATGTTGGTTGCGGTTTTTGTGCTGTCCTTTGCCGGCGGCCGTGTTATTGCCGATTTTGCTAATCCTGATGCGCCGATTGCGGCGATGGGCAAAGGATCGGACGGCGAATTGCCGGTGGACCGGCTTAATGTATTGCTGCTGGGGACTGACGCCCGTAAGGGTGAAAAAGATGCCCGGACCGATTCTATCATTTTGGTCAGTATTGACCGGGCCACCAAAAAAATAGCGCTGGTTTCCATTCCCCGGGATACTTTGGTGGAAATCCCCGGTCATGGCCGGGAAAAAATTAATGCTGCGAATATTTACGGCGGTGTTGACCTGGCCCGGGAGACCGTAGAAGGCTTAATGGGTATTGAGATTCCTTATTATGTCAAGACTAACTTTGAAGGGTTTAAAGATATTGTTGATACTCTTGGCGGGGTAACCATCGATGTGGAAAAGCGCATGTTATACCGGGCGGAGGGTATTAACCTCTACCCCGGCGTACAACGACTCAATGGCTACGATGCGCTTGGCTATGTGCGTTTCCGGCACGATGCCTTGGGAGATATAACCAGAACTCAGCGCCAGCAGAAGTTTTTGAGCGCCCTGACCCAAGAAATGCTGCAGGCCGGTTCAATTATCAAGCTGCCAAAACTGGCACCGCAGATATTAAGGGCGGTAGATACCAACCTGAAAGTGAAAGATTTGTACTTTCTCAGTAAGGTGGCGGCTAACCTTGACTCGCAGAATATTGCCGCCGCGACATTGCCCGGTATTTTTTACAATTCCCGCGGTAGCTACTGGAAGGCGGATGAAGAGCAGGCCAAACTGGTTTTGAATGACCTTTTCACCGGCAACAAGGTTGCTACAATAGAGGGCAGTTATTCCGAACCGGTAATTCGGATGGCCCATAAACCTGCCCCGAAAAAAACTCAGCCGGCACCGGACAGTATGGTTAATGGGAACCAGCCCGGCACCGGTGTGCAGGAGCCGGATAATGGGCAGGGGGGGGCCGGTCAACTACCGGTAGAGGGTCAGCTGCCGGTGGAAGGTCAACTGCCGGATGGTTTACCACCGGCAGAAGGTCAATTGCCGCCGGAAGGTCAACCACCGTTTGAAGGTCAAATGCCTATTGAAGGCCAAATACCTAACGAGGGTCAACCACCGGATGGTCTGATTCCTCCTGCCGGCCAGAACCTTAACCCCTCAACTCAAGCGGGTAGCGGGGCCAACCCCGGTAGTCAGTCCGGCGGCGGACAATCAACTTCGTCACCGGGGCAGCCGACAGCCCCTACAGTTAAACCGCCTTTGGTTCCTCAGTCACCGGCTAATCCGCCTACAGGAATTCAAACGCCGGTCAAGCCAAATGTGCCTAACCAGGGTGTGGTGGGGCCAAACCAGGGTGGACAGAATGCCGGCGGGGTCTAATCCGCCCAGCAGAACAGCAGCGGGGCTTAATCCGCCCGGCAAAATGGCAGCGCAGGATAAATTAGCCTGATATAATGGCAGCAAGGTCAAAAACAGTTATTTATTAAGGATAGGGCTAACCTATCCTTTTACATTATCAGCAGGAGATCAGATGAGCATGATGACTACAAAAATATTAGGCATTCCGGTGCATGCCCTGACCCTCAGGGAAGCTGCCGAAAAACTGCAGCAGTATATCGGACAGGGGTTGCCGCGGCTGGTTATTACCGCCAATCCGGAAATAATTATGCTGGCTAGGGCAGATGCCGGGTTTCGAGAAATTCTTACCAAAGCCGATATGGTAACTGCCGACGGGATTGGGCTGGTGATTGCCGCCCGCATTCTGGGCACCCCGCTAAAAGAGCGGGTAACCGGTATTGACCTGAGCCGGGAGCTAATGGGGATTGCCGCCCAACAGGGGTACCGCCTCTATCTGCTGGGCGCAAAGCCCGGTGTGGTGGAAAAGGCGGCTGCTAATCTGGTTAAGGATTTTCCGGGACTGCAAATCGTTGGCTGCCGGGATGGTTATTTTTCGGAAGATGGGCCGGTAATTGCGGATATTAGGGCCAAGTCACCTGATATATTGTTGGTCGCCCTTGGTATGGGTAAGCAGGAAAAATGGGTTTGGCAGCACCGGGCTGAACTTGCCGTGCCGGTTTCCATCGGCGTTGGCGGAAGTCTTGATGTATATGCCGGTGTGGTGCAGCGGGCACCCGAATGGATGCAGAAAACCGGGCTGGAGTGGTTATACCGGCTGTTGCGGCAGCCGGCAAGGATTGGCCGGATGTTGGTACTGCCGTATTTTTTGGTGCTGGTGGCAGGGGAGCGCATAATGCAAAAATTACCAAAAAAGAAACAAACTTAAAGAGAAGGGATTAGCTAGGTTGCGGCGAATTCTAATTATTATAATTTATAAGGGGGATTGGTATGAAGAAAAATGCCGCGCTGTTCATGAGCATTATATTACTGGTAACAATGCTTGCTGTTCCTGTTAGCGCCAATACTACGGATATAACTGTGGACATGGTTGAGGACCTGGGGGAAGAAACAGCCTGGTCCTATGAGCCAATGAGTAATCTGGTCGCTATGGGGGTGGTCAGCGGCTATCCGACGGCCAATAGTTCTACAGTGAAAATTTTACCACAGCAGGACATTACCCGAGCGGAATTTGCCGCGATGCTGGTGCAGGCTTTAAATCTCCGCCCTGATAACACCGTATCGGCGCCTTTTACGGATGTTGCCGGTTGGTATAAGGAGTTTGTGGATATTCTTTATGCTAATAGTATTACCACCGGTTACAATGACCGCACTTTCAGGCCTGGCAACAAAATTACCCGGGCGGAAATTGCCGCCATGCTGGCGGCTGCCCTTAATGATGCCGGTACCGAAACAAGTAAAACCTTTTCTGATGTGGCAGCAGGTTACTGGGGCTACAAGCCGATTATGCGGGCGGCGCATTTGGGCATTATCAGCGGTTATGCCGACGGTCGGTTTCAACCGAAAAAAAATGCCACGCGAGCCGAAGTAATGACCATGATTTACCGGTTTTTACGGAATGACCGGACTAAGGCGCCTGAAGACAAAATTCTGCTGGATGTTACCGACAGTTTTGTTACCCGGCAATCTGCTGCTCTTAGCACCCGGCCGGTGGATTTTTCACCGCTGGCCCCCAATGTTACCGGAGAGTTGGAGTACTATCTGGATCCAATGGAGGAAATGTTCAACAATATTAAAGATGCTGTCAGTATTACTTACGAGAAGCTGGCACCCGGTCAGGTGGAGTTCAAGAGTGACCGGTTAGCTAAGGTGTCATATGCCGCTAAGCTCTCAATGAAGCTGGTAGATCCGGCTACTAAGCAGGAGACTGTAGTTACGGATGACTTTACAGACTATTATCTGCTGATGAAGATAGGAGATAAATGGCTAATTTATACTAATTTTGATGCCGGTCTGGAACTACAGATACCTTAATTACTTAAGAAGGACACCTGCCATGCGGGTGTCCTTTTGTGCTTCTTACCGGATTGTTATCAATCATCGGGTTGTTAACCGGGTTCATTGCTGATAAAATATAAAGGGGCTCGGCCACATTTCTGCGCAGATATCTCGTGATTAGAAAACATAGTAGTCCAAGTAGTCGATGTAGATGATTTTCACATGGACTACACTGTAATCTCGTGGTGCGTAGTCATAGTAGTCCAAGTAGCCGATGTTGAATGTCTGAAGTAAAAAAGGTACATTGTTCATGCAGAAAATATGAAAGGAGCATGAACAATGGAAGTAGTTCGAGTAAAGACTGAAGAGAACCATATCCGCTATTATCTGGCAGATGATGACGGACTTCCGGTAGAACCGGTACTGAGGTTTTTGAAGTTCAAGGACAACACTGGGTATGCAAGGAACACACTGCGTATGTACTGCCAGCAGCTGAAGCAGTATTTCACATACCTTGGCGAGAGAAAGAAGGAGTTTACAGATGTCACCATAGATGATCTGGCAGGGTTTATCTCATGGCTACAGAACCCGTATATCCACCAGAAAGTGGTCCCACTCCTGCACAAGCCTGCGAGGAAGCCGCACACAGTGAACAACACTGTTGATACAGTGGTAACCTTTTATGATTACCTGACGAGGCATGGGGAGTATGAAGGAAAGCTGTCGGAAGCACTGGTGAAATTCATCAGAAATCCAGGCAGGAATTACAGGGGATTTCTCTATGGCATAGCCGAGACAAAAGCTGTAAAGAGTCATGTACTGAAACTCCGGGTGCCACATATGGAGCTGAGGACGATTAAACGGGAGGATGCGGCGGAACTGCTGAGAACCTGCAGGAACTTAAGGGATTATTTCCTGCTTTACCTGCTGTTTGAGACAGGCATACGGATTGGCGAGGCACTGTCGCTGTGGCTTGAGGATTTCGACTCTTCCGGCAATGCAATCTTCCTAAAAGATCGTGGAGAACTGGAGAACCAAGCTGAGATAAAGACAGTTTCAAGCCCGAGACGACTAGATGCCACGCAGGAACTAATGGACCTGTTCATGGAGTATGTTTGCACGTTCCATACCGAAGGGGTGCAGACAAACCACGTGTTCATAAAGCTCCGTGGAGGTAATGCCGGGAAGGCGATGGACTACACGGATGTTGATAACCTTTTCCGTACATTAAGGGAGAAAACTGGCATTGACGTAACGCCGCACATGTTTCGGCACACCTCGCTCAGTCTACTTTATTCTGCAGGCTGGAACCCGGAACTTCTGCGCATGAGGGCAGGGCATAAAAACATTTATACCACAATCAACACATACGTGCATCCTTCAGATGAGGAAGTGGCTGAAGCCTTCCGCGCTGTGGCACTGACACTTAAGCCACCGCAGACAGACGGGGAGGTGCAAGGAAGGTGAACGCATGCAAAGCAGCCCCGTCATTTAAAACCGGGGATAAATACGGACAAATCTTGCTCTTTCTGGAAGATGATGAAGGCTATTGGTTGGATAATGATACATGGGATGTGCGGGACAGTGTGTTTGCAACATACGGATTTACCGGTATTAACCGCAATCCTACCAAACAGATTCATTTTTCACCATTCAAGGAAGAACGGCTGAAAAACGAGGCAAAATTCTATCTGGCATATTCATTGAAAAATCGGCTTCTATTACCGATTTCTGTGTTCAACGGCTGCAAGGCTCCGCTGGAACACCTAGCCTCTTTCATGAACACCTATGGACAGGAGAAAAGCTTTTATGGAGTGGTAGTTAGCGATACGCAGTTGGTTCAGTTTCTGAAAGATATAGGTGTATGCACGGGGAAATCTGATAATGAGGCATATAGAAATCACTTATGGTTTAAGAACGGACTGAGTACTTTTATCACGGATTACTACGATGAAGACGAAAAAACGGAGAATGATGTGTGGATTGCCGCGAATATACCAGGGGCAAGGTTATCTGCGGCTGAAAGAAGTGCTACCAAAAGGGTTCTTAATTTCCATGATATCCCTAAATACTACAGAGAGATGACAAAACGTTTTTTGAGAAGTTTGGTAACAAGGAAAAGTTGGTCGTACTGCTGTGAGATACTCATGTATATCCGATATTTTTTCAGTGTTTTTTATGAACACGGCTATAGAGATGGGTTCCTTAAAAAAATGACGAGAGAGGATGTGGAAAAATACCTGCTGTGGGTTGCAGGTAACTATCGTGACAAGAATGCAACCTACCGGAGCAAGGCGGTGTCATTCATTCGGTTATTTCTTTGGTACATCCAGCTCGCACAGTATCCACAGGCACCGGAAACAGAAGTTGAAAAACTCATCTATGGTGACGATTATCCCCGACGGGAAAGGGTAGCGGATACGATGCAAAAGGTAAGGTACATTCCGGAGCCGGTGAAGGAACAACTGGATGCGGCCATATACGAACTGGAACCGGTCGATATGATACCTGTCTATATTCTGTTACGAGAGACCGGTTGGCGGGGAACCGACATCCTGAACCTGAGGTACGGAAACTGCCTGGATTACCGGTGGAACACTGCAGAAGGCAGATATGTCAGCTACCTCTGCAGCGAGATTACTAAGACGGGTATTCCAGCCCATAAGATACCGGTTCGTGACGGGGTGGCGGAGATGGTCAGGAAACTGGCAGATGAGGCGGCACAGAAAAGCACGGAAGAGAACAATCCAGACGGCTACTTGTTCAATACCTACGAAGGCCGGAACATGGGAATGCCACTAAGCAAACCCGGCTTTGTGCAAGCAATGCGGAGGCTGATAGAGAAGAAAGGTATTCGTGATGCGGAAGGCAAAACATATCATTTCCGGACACACTCTCTAAGGCATACGAGGGCCATGGAATATGCGGAACAGGGAATGCCGATAGGCATCATCCAGCAGATCCTCGGGCATTGCAGCCTCCAGATGACACTGCACTATGCAAAGGTCTCCGAGAATGCCCTGTATGAAAAATGGAAGGAGACCGAAAAGCTGAATCTGTTCCATCTGAAAGAGAGTCGCCAGACTGAAAAAACCGGAGCCGGGCAGGAACAAGAAGCAAGCGTGCGTTATGAATGCGTCAGAAAAAACCTGGATGCTGTGCGTGTACCATTCGGCACATGCTTCAAACCCTCAAAGATCGCCTGTAGACAGCAAATGAGCCACTGTCTTGAATGCTCCAGCTTCTGCAGCACCAACGAGAACATATCCGAATTTGAGGAGGAAATTAAGCGGGTATTGGAACTGATTGACATCAGCCGGAAGAACGGGCGTGAAGACTGGGAGAAAAAGAATACGGAGTACCTGAACATGCTGGAGAAGATGCTGGAGCGTATTCGTAAGGAGGGAACCGTCCATAAGAACGGTCGCCTCCGGGAGGAATGCTAGATGGCAGGAAGCATGAAGGGACTTGAAGCAAACTGGAAACAGAGGTCAGACGGGGCACGTACAAGGGTTGAAGATGCAATCAATGAGCTTCAAACAAAAGGTGCTAAGATTAACTTCAGCAGTGTGGCCAAAACAAGCGGTGTATCAAAGACTTTCCTATATGATGACAGAATGATTAGGGAAAGGATTGAGCAGCTCCGCCTGGCAGATGTGGATAAGGAAATGAACAAAAGAGCCAGATATGATACGGCATCAAAATCCAAGGATGTGATCATAGCGGCAAAAGACAGACGTATAGCCAAACTCGAAGAAGAAAACCGAAAACTCAAAAGTGAGAATGAACGCTTACGAGGGCGGCTTTATGATATTAAGTAACTTACATCGACTACATGTAGTCGATGTAAAGAAAGCCGTGGTTACAGGGCTTCACAGCCCTGTAACCACGAGATATCATTGGGAGGTGTTGTTTATGAAACGGGCAAAAGTGCTCCATATTATCGGCGGCGGAGACTTCGGCGGTGCTGAACAACATCTGCTGACACTGCTCAAAAACATAGATGGCGGCCGTTTTCAGGTTTCGGTGGCGTGTTTGTTTGCCAAACCTTTTGCTTTATTGGCAAAAGAAGCAGGAATAAGTACGGTTGTGTTTGATATGGGTAGTAAGCTGAATTTGAAAATAATTTTGGCACTGGCGGCCCACATAAAAAAAGAAGGCATAGATATCGTCCATACTCATGGAGTCAGAGCTAATTTAATCGGTCGGCTGGCGGCCAAAATTGCCGGCGTGGACCATGTGCTAACTACCGTGCACAGTGTGTTGGCTTTTGATTATGCCCGGAAACTTGACCGCATGGTGAACTGGCTCTCGGAGCGGCTAACCCGCGGGTTAACTGCTCATTTTGTCACCGTATGTGATTTGCTGGCCGGGCAGTTGGTGGGTGAGGGGATTAAGCAGGAT
The DNA here is from genome assembly GCA_964636895.1 of uncultured Eubacteriales bacterium. Classification (GTDB taxonomy): domain Bacteria; phylum Bacillota; class Thermincolia; order Thermincolales; family CAZWUW01; genus CAZWUW01. The sequence continues at coordinate 4,711 of CAZWUW010000075.1, read as the reverse complement.
AGAGTTTCAACCATTTATAACGGTTTGGAATTGGAAAAATACAGCCGGTCAAATGATCCCGGCAATATCCGGGCCGAACTGCATATTCCGGAAGCGGCCCCTTTGATAGGAATTGTAGCCAGATTACATCCGGTAAAAGGCCATGTTTTTTTATTGCAGGCGGTAAAGCAGGCCCTGGCAGCGGTGCCGGGACTTAAACTGCTGATAGTGGGGAGCGGGCCGGACCGGCAGGAGTTGGAACACTATGCCGGGGCACTGGGGATAGCGGATGCTGTGATTTTTACCGGTTTTCGGCAGGATATCCCTGAAGTTATGCATATGCTGGATTTAGTTGTCTTATCGTCCCTTTCCGAAGGGCTGAGTATAACTATCATTGAAGCTATGGCTATTGGCAAGCCGGTTTTGGCCACCCGGGTGGGGGGTACCCCGGAAATCATCACCGACGGCCAGGACGGGCTTTTGGTGCCGCCGGCCGATGCCGGGGCTTTGGCGGATAAAATTATTTACATATTAAGTCACCCGGACATGGCTAAAAAAATGGGCCAGGCTGCCCGGTTAACCGTACAGGAAAAATTCACGGCGGCCGGGATGGCCAGGAAAACTGAGGCTTTGTATGCCGAAATGCTTGGGGTTTAGTCAAGCCTGAAACAGGAGGAAGGTAATTCATGTCTGGAATCAAAAGCATTGCCCAGGCTGCGGTTGTAGTTATGCTGGCCACTTTACTCAGCCGGTTATTCGGTTTTGTTCGGAATACTGTAATTGCCGGTCGTTTTGGGGCAACATTACAGACTGATGCCTATATGATGGCCTTTACCATTCCCAGCATGGTGGCGATGGCCCTGGCGGCCGCTTTTAATGCCGCTTTTGTGCCTGTGTTTAACAAGTATTTGGCGGACGAGCAGGAAAAAGACAGCCGGGTGATGGCCAGTACGATTATAAATATTACTATAGTGTTCTTTTTGGTGCTTATCGGGCTTGCTTTAGTATACGCGCCTGCTTTGGTGCGCCTTATGGCCCCCGGTTTTAACGCCGAGGCGGCCCAGCTGACGGTAATCATGATTAGAGTTATTTTCCCCGGTCTGCTTTTTATTGGCTTAATGGGCCTGGTGTCGGGCATTCTTAACTCTTATCGGCATTTTTTGGTGCCGGCACTGGGGCCCATGGTGACCAGTATAATTATTGTTATTACCATTTACCTGTTAGCCCCGCAGTATGGCATTATCAGTGTTGCTATCGGCACATTGCTGGGTTACGCCGGACAGTTTGCCGTGCAAATTCCTGTTATGGCCCGTAAAGGTTTCCGCTACCGCCCGGTAATTAATCTGTCTCATCCCGGTGTGCGCCGGACCTTTAAGCTGATGGGGCCGGTTATTCTGGCCGCCGTATTGGGACAGGTTGTCATATTTGTTGAACGCAGATTAGGCTCGCATTTGATTAGCGGCAGTATTTCGGCGCTGGGTTTTGCTTTTCAGGTTGCCCAACTGCCGCAGGCTTTGTTTGTCACGGCTGTTTCGGTGCCGCTGTTTCCTGCTTTGGCTGGCTATGCGGCGAAGGGGGAACTGGTCGAGGTGCGCGAAACGCTGGTGAAAGGGATCAGCTTTTTTGCTTTGCTGTTAATCCCGGTCATTGCGGGGTTAATAGTGCTAAAGGAACCGTTGATCAGAGTGCTTTTTCAGCGCGGTGCTTTTGATGCCCAGGCTACTGAGATGACGGCCGCATTACTCGGTATTTATGCGCTGGCGCTGTTTCCGCTGGCTTTGCGGGATATACTGACCAAAGGTTTTTATGCTATGCATGACACGGTTACTCCGGTGGCTGTAACGGCATGTACGGTGACCGTCAATATTATCCTGGACATAATCCTGGTTAGATATATCGGGGCAGCCGGGATAGCGCTGGGCTCGGTGATTAGTGTGTTAATTAATGCCGGCTGCCTGTATTTTTTGCTTGGCCGCAAATTGAATGGACTGGCCTGGGGACAGGTGCTGTGGTTGCTGGCCAAGGTGCTGGCGGCCTCGGCGGTGATGGCTGTTGCGGTTTACGTAACTAGTTCAACTTTGGCCGGGCGGCTTGATTTGCTAACTGCCACCGGCCGGATTTTGCAGGTGGGAATTGCTGCTCTGATCGGGTTTTTGACCTATTTAATGATGATCATACTGCTGCGGGTTAAGGAATGGCAAGCTTTACTGACAGTTTTGCAGGGTTTTGCCCGGCGTCGTGGAATAATTAAATAATGAAAAAGAACGGAGGCTGTTTGTAGTGTTGGATATTAACGAAATCCAAAAAGTATTGCCCCATCGGTATCCTTTTTTATTGGTTGACCGGATTGTGGAGATTGAGGACGGCAAAAGGATTGTAGGGATTAAGAATGTCAGTATGAACGAAAATTTTTTTCCCGGCCATTTCCCAGGCTACCCGGTAATGCCCGGGGTTCTAATTATTGAAGCCATAGCCCAGACGGGGGCTGTAGCCATCCTGAGAATACCTGAATATCAGGGGAAGTTGGTCTTTTTGGCCGGCATAGATAACACCCGATTCCGGAAACAGGTGGTGCCCGGTGATCAACTGTGCATCGAAGTAGAACTCCTGAAGCTGCGCGGCCGTATCGGTAAGGCCCGGGGAGTAGCAACCGTTGACGGCGCTGTGGCGGCTGAAGGGGAATTGATGTTTGCGATTGGTGATAATTGACCACGAAATTTCTCAAAAATTGGTGACAAACCATTATCAGTATGCTAAAATTAATAATTGGGGACAAGTATGTGTTATTTTATTATGTTTTTGCATAGAATTAGGCGTGAGAAATTAGAGACATAATTTATTTGCTGAAAAAGATGTCCTTACGGAGAGGAGACAAAAATGGGGGAGTACGCATATAGTTTTGGGCTTGCTTTGATCATTTCCCTGCTCGCAACTCCTTTGGTGAGTAAGTTAGCCTTCAAAGTCGGTGCTGTTGACCGGCCCGGCAGGCGCAAAGTACATTCGCGTCTGATGCCGCGACTGGGCGGGCTGGCCATTTATCTCGGATTTATAATTACCCTGCTTATAACTGCGGAGGTTTCAAAATCGCTTATAGGGTTGTTGCTTGGAGGTTCTTTTATCGTCGCGCTGGGCGTGCTGGATGATATCCGGGGGGTTTCACCGCGCCGGAAGTTTTTTGGCCAGTTGGTGGCAGCAGCGATAGCCGTTTTTTTTGGCATTGAGGTAATTAATATTACCAATCCGTTTGGCGGGAGTTGGCCGCTGCCTGAATGGCTGGGCATACCGTTGACTATTTTCTGGATAGCCGGCGTGACCAACGCGGTTAACCTTATAGACGGGCTTGACGGTTTAGCCGGGGGGTTATCAGCTATTGCCGCGCTGATGCTGGCGGTTATCGGCTGGATGGAAGGCCAATCCGTTCTGGTGCTGCCGGCCTTGATTCTGGCGGCCAGTACTATTGGTTTTCTGCGGTACAATTTTTATCCGGCTAAGATTTTTATGGGTGATTCCGGCAGCATGTTCCTTGGTTATATACTGGCCTGTTTATCAATAATCGGCCTGACCAAAACAGCTACGGTAGTATCGGTTTTTATTCCGATTCTGATTCTGGGGATTCCTATTTTTGATACATTGTTTGCAATTATCCGCCGGTATATAAATAATCAACCTATTTTTAAAGCGGACAAGGAGCACCTGCACCACCGGCTATTAGCCATTGGTCTGTCCCACCGCCAGACAGTGCTGGTTATATATGGCGTGAATCTGGTATTGGGTGCCAGCGCTGTTTGGATGACGGCTATGGCTACAGATCAGGCGATAATTATTTCTGTAGGTTTGGTATTGGCTATATTTATTGGTGCAGACCGGGTTGGCGTTTTACGCAGTAAGCCGGTAACTCGCCGCAAGCTGCAGTCCGGTGAATCAGGAAAAAATATAGGCGCTTAATAAGGCAGATGATATGCTGCCTTTTTTTTGTCTTAAATTGGCCGTAAAATGATGCTATGCAAAAGAGTAATACATAATTAATGCCACCTGCTGAAAAAATAATTATTGTTGCTGGTGCATATTGACCGCCGGGCGGACAGCCTGGAAAACGTCACGGATATGAGTGATAAGAAGTTATAAAACGGCCGGATCAACTTTTTTGAACCAAATAGAGGAAATATTTCACAGGAAGTAGTAATAATTGATTATGGCATAAAGTTTAGTGTAAGCCATAGGATATACAGTTAGTTTGCATTAAATGGGGAGGGACTATAATGGCAAAAATTAAGTTTGGTACAGATGGCTGGCGGGCGATAATGGCCCGGGAATTTACTTTTGATAATGTAAAAATTGTTACCCAGGCCATTGCCAGGTATATTTTGGCGCATGGTATGGCTGAACGGGGCGTGGTAATCGGGTATGACAACCGTTTCTTATCCGAGCATTTCGCCGGGGCGGCTGGCGAGGTTTTAGCCGGCAACGGAATTCCGGTTTTTATTACTAACCGGGCTACGCCGACACCGGCTACAGCTTTTGCCGTAAAGCACCGGGGCGCGGCCGGGGCAGTGATGCTGACCGCCAGCCATAACCCGCCGGAGTATAACGGGATTAAGTTTATCCCGGAATATGCCGGACCGGCTTTGCCTTATATTACGGATGAACTGGAAAGGTACGTCAATGAATTGGCGGAAACCGGTACATACAAAGAGTTGGACTTAGCCAAAGGGAAGGAAAAAGGCCTGGTGCA
>CAZWUW010000074.1:0-14066 GCA_964636895.1 uncultured Eubacteriales bacterium | reverse complement strand
AGGGTCTCAATAGTTTCGGTTGCGGCAAATCCGCCCGAACCCCTTATTTATCAATGCTTTCCCCACGCTCAAGCAAGCAACAACATTCTGTATGACTGGTCTGCGGAAACATGTCCACCGGCTGCACTTCCACCACCCTATAACCCCGGTGGCTCAAAAACTTCAGGTCCCTGGCCAGACTGGCCGGGTCACAGGACACATATACAATCCGCCGCGGCGCCATCCCCGCTATAGCCTGCAGCGCCTGTTTTTCCACACCTTTGCGGGGCGGGTCGACTACAACCACATCAGGCATTATGCCCTGCTCAACTAACTCAGGCAGACGTTCTTCAGCTCTGCCGGTGATAAATTCAACATTCGTCATTCCATTTAGGCGGGCATTAGCGGCCGCGTCTTCAGTCGCTTGCCGGTGCACTTCCAGCCCGATAACCTTAGCGGCATGTTGCGCCAGCATCAAGCTAATAGTGCCGGTGCCGCAATACACATCCAGAACGGTTTCAACGCCGTTCAGGGCGGCGTATGTCAGAACTTGGTCATAAAGCAGCACTGTTTGCTGTGAATTGACCTGAAAAAAAGACGTCGGAGAAATCAAAAAATGCAAATCTCCCACCTGTTCGCGAATAATTTCCTGACCCGCCAGCAGCAATATCTCATTGCCGAAAACCGGTCCTTTAAATTGATTATTGATATTTCGCACCACCGAAATAACATCAGGCAAATTAGCCCGGATTTCCCGGGCCAGCAAATTTTGTTCCGGAAATTTAGCGGCGGTAGTAACCAAAACCACCATTACTTCGCCGGAATACCAGCCTTTTCTGATCACAACATGACGCAGCAGACCGCTCCGGGTTTGCCGGTCATAAACGGTAAGGCTGTATTTATTTAAAAGCTCTTCCAACATAACCGCCACCGCGCTGATTCGCTTATCCAGCAAAAGGCACTGGGCGGCCGGCACCAATTGATGGGATTCTTCGGCAAAGAATCCCAGTTTTATTTTGCCTGCCACCCGACTTACCTGGAATTGGGCTTTATTCCGGTAATGCCAGGGCTGCTCCATACCTAATGCCGGGTGCACCAGCACATCGTCAAGTTTGCCTATACGTTGCAAGGTGTCTGCTACCTGGCGGGTCTTGGCAGCCAACTGCAATGAGTATTCCATATGCTGCAAATGTGAACCACCGCACTCCGCAAATACCGGACAGGCAGGTGACACCCGGCCCGGTGAAGCGGTTATCACTTTCAACAGAACAGCTTCCGCAAAATTCTTATTGACCTTGGCAATGCGCGCCCAGACCTTTTCACCGGGTATACACCGGGGTACAAATACAGTAAAGCCATGGCAGCGGCCCACACCGTCGCCGTGATGGTTAACCCCGGTTATCAGCAGCTCTACTTCCTGACCTGCCGCCAACGGCAATTCTTTTTTTATCAAAATGACCACTCCCATTAACAAATACTTCTGCGTTCAGGAAGATTTCAAAACACGTATACCGTCCTCCACCCCTTCAAATACTAACTAGAGAATCATCAGGAGGTACCTATGGAAAGTTTTGAGGATTATCTTGTGCGCATAAAAAATTTGCTGGCTGATGCCAATCAAATAACAGTATGTGCAAATGCCCGCTATACCAATCTGGCGCATGTCGACCCTGATGCGGCGCTGCCGGCGCTTATTGCCGGAGAAAGCCTGCCGGAGAACCCGCTGTCGGCAGCCGTGGAAGTTATTTTGGAACAAATCCATTATGCCCGCCTGGATAAAGTAAAACTGGGCCTGAACGAACTGCTGAAAAACTATGTGCTGATCATAAGTGAAGAGTGTGACGAACAATTTACAGAGCATTATCTGCATCAGGTGCAGTTAATCTTCAAACGGTGTCTGATGCAGGACTTCCCTTACCAGGATGAAATCTGGAATTATATCGGCGCTTGTCTGCAAACAGTCGGCCTGTATCTATTGCACCGTGGCTTTTCTAATGCCGCCGAACTCGTGGTGGAATACATTGCCCACATGGGCAAAACCGCAGCCAGGCGCGGCTTACCCACGGCCAGTACCCAGTCCTGCCTACGCACCCTGGAAAACAGGGCCCGCGAACTTGGGCGGACGACACTGGCGGCCAAAGCAAAAAACGTCCGCTTTAATCTGGAATTATAGCCCAAAAAAATCAATTCTCGGACAAAATAGCATTTGAGGTGGTCCTTATGTTTGATCTGCAATCATATTTACGGGTAATACTGTCCCTCTGCGGCGGTCTGTTAACCTTGCTCGGCTCAGTGGGTATTTTTGTTTCCCTGACCGTCCAACGCCGGGTAGACCGGCTGCAGGATATTCTTGAAGAATTTATGGACCTTTCCTACCATACGGAAACAAACCTGACCGGCAAAATGTATAAGCTCATCGAAAAATATCAAATGCACTACCTGGTACCAAAAGGTCCCAGCAGCATTATTATGCTCTACATCAATCTGACTATTGTCATCGTTATATTATGCTGGTCCGGCATCCTGCTAGGCGGTTACCGCGCGCCATGGGAGTGGCGGATGCTGGTGTATATCCTGCCGGTAATAACAGGTTTGGGCATTTTATTATTCTACCGTTATCTTTTAAAAAATGCCATCAATCCGGTGGCCAATGCCCTGCTCAGCCCTCTGATTCCGCCGCCGACGCATCTGCGCAGCGTGTCTTATCTGTCACGCTACGTTAACGTTTCGGTGAAATCCATTTTAAAGCACGCGCGACTGCGACTATTAGTAAAAACAGTTAATGCCGGGGGGCTGGTACTTTTAAAAGAAGAGCTTTCCTTTGACGATTATTTTTACTTCCTGCAACTGCAGGATGAACATAACCACATCTTGTTTACCGGCTTCGGGGAATTAAAAATGACTTTCGGGCATGAGCCGGTCACCGGCAAACCGGTGCCGGCGGCCAGGAACGTAAATATTCCCTTGGGTTTATTGGCCGGGCCGGCACTGCAAAACAACCTTTCAGGTCATGACAAAAAAACATTTGAGGCCAGGTTTCTTATTTTCCCCTGGGGAGAAAAACATCCTATTGAATATGTTTTCCGCATGCACAGCCGGCAATCCAATATTGTTATGGCAGACGAACCGGAAATTTCCGTTAACTACATGATTACCTACCGGGTTCGCCATAACAAACTGGAAATTATTGAAGATCAAACCAAACTACCGTATTTTCGCGAGCTGGCACCCGGTTTTATGCTGAATAACCGGCGATACTATTGGACCGGCGGGGAAATCTGCAGTCCCGCAACCGTCCAGACCTGTGAACAACCGATTTATATTGACTAATTAATTTGCCAATTTTTAAAGAGCCATTTCCCTGCTCAAATATACCAATAGCAGGGTCAGCGCATTCCAGGTACTGTGCGCCACAATAGCGGGCACCAGGGAACCTGATTTTTGAAAAAGGTAGGCCAGCCCGGCGCCACCAATGGCAATAGGTGCCAAGCCAAAAACACTAAAATGCACCATGGAAAATATCAGGGCCGATACCAAAATCGCCATATCAACCCCCAGCCGGGCCCGCAGCACCGGGTAAATCAGGCCGCGGAAATACAGCTCCTCGGCGATAGGGGCGGTGATAACGATTACTATAGCCGGCCAGATTAACTGCCTGACAGATGGTTTACCGGCTAAATGCTTAACAACCTCCTGTGGTTCCGGTATTTTACCGGTCAGATACTGTATCAGCATGGATACGAACATAACAATAATAAATAATATTATTCCGCCCACAAAGCCGGTGAGTACATTTTTAAACAGCTTGTTTCTACTCAGACCCAGCTCCGGGAGGGTTGCACCGGTGCCGCGCGCCACCAAAACAACCAATACCCCCATGGAAATACTTTGCAGAAAGACCTGCAAAAAAAATTCTTCAATCAATCCTATCGGCCAAGCCAGCACAAACAGCGCGGCCAAAACTATGACGACATGCCCGCCGGACCATTTCGGCACACTTGCATCTTTATCAAACGGAACCATATATCATCCTCCCCCGGAAACTTGATTGTTATTATTATATAATTTTCAAACAAATAGCACAAATAAACCCTTTCTTTCTGGATATAATAAAAAAGTCATGATAACACTGAAGAGGAGGGGGATTGATGTCTCTGCCGGAAAGCATAATTATGCTGCTTGTAGTAGGTTCCATCCTGTTGGGTGGGGGCCTTTATTATTCGCTGACCAAAAAACCGGTTAAAAAACCGTTAATGCTTCAGCAGGTCCGCGAACTACCGCCTGACGATGATTTTGAGCTGAGCACCGCCCTGTTTCCTGAGCGGCCGACCGAAAATATTCCGGAACCGCCGGGCAGGTACGAACAAACCAGATTCACCGCTTTAATCAGGGATCCTTACTGGATTTACTCTTATTGGGATATTGCCGCCACCCACCAAAATGCATTAAGGGAACAATACGGTTTAGCAGAGCCTAATGACTACATTATCCGGGTGCATGATATTACTGAGGAGCGGGAAAAAACAGCATTATATGACTTGCCGGTTAACATCCAGGCCCGGGAGTGGTATATTCATGTCGGCATGCCCAACAGGATGTTTATGTTGGAACTGGGTGCCCTGGTCAATGGCAATTTTATTCTCATTGCCCGTTCAAATCAGGTCAAAACCCCAAGAGACAGCCTGTCGGAAAAAATTGACCCTGATTGGATGCTGGTTGATGACTTGCAATGTAAACTATACGGCCAAATCGGCTTGTCCGGCCCCAGCTCACCGGGGCAGTGGCAGCAACCCAGCTCCCATGAGTTAATAAAACAGTGATTATAAAATAGTTTAGAAGGGAATGTTGATTTGATGCCCCAAGGATACCTGGCCATGGTTTTACATGCTCATCTGCCCTACGTGCGGCACCCGGAGCACGAGTTTTTTCTGGAAGAGAAGTGGTTTAATGAAGCGGTTACCGAATGTTATATTCCCTTGATTCATGTTTTCGAAAAACTTCTTGCTGACGGTGTAGACTTTCGCCTTACTATGTCCATTACCCCGTCACTTATGACCATAATGACTGACGAGCTGCTGCAGGAGCGTTATTCCAGGCATATTACCAAACTCATTGAACTGGCGGAAAAAGAAGTCGAACGAACCAGATACGATGGGCATTTTAATCGGGTGGCCATTATGTACCGCGACCTTTATTACCGGGTCAGCCGTACCTTTCATGAAGGTTATCAACGAAATCTGTTAAATGCCTTTAAACAATTTCAGGACCTGGGAAAATTGGAAATCATCACCTGTGGTGCTACTCACGGTTATTTTCCCCTGCTGGGCATACACCGGGAAAGTATCCATGCTCAGGTCAAAACCGCGGTGGATCTTTACACCAAACATATGGGCCGGCCGCCCCGCGGTATCTGGCTGCCGGAATGTGGTTTTGCCCCGGGGGATGACGAAATTCTGAAAAAATACGGGATTAAATACTTTTTCTGTGATACGCATGGCATTATGCATGCTGAAGTGCGCCCCAAGTACGGTATTTTTGCCCCGGTATACTGTCCTTCCGGAGTGGCTGCTTTCGGTCGGGATGTGGAAACTTCCAAACAGGTGTGGAGTGCTAATGAAGGTTATCCCGGTGATTTTGATTACCGGGAATTTTACCGGGATATTGGCTATGACCTGGATTTTGACTATGTGCAGCCATATATCCACCCCGATGGCATCAGGGTGCATACCGGCCTTAAATATTACCGCATTACCGGTAAAACCAATCACAAAGAGCCCTATGTTCCGGAGCGGGCAATGGAAAAAACCGCTGTCCATGCAGGCAACTTCATGTTTAACCGGGAAAAACAAATTGCTTATCTGGCCGGCATCATGGACCGCAAACCTATAATTGTTTCACCTTACGATGCCGAACTTTTTGGCCATTGGTGGTTTGAAGGACCGGCCTGGCTGGATATGCTGATCAGAAAAATTGCCTATGACCAAAACACCATCAGATTGATTACGCCCAGTGAATATTTGCGCGAATACCCGGTCAATCAGATGACCATGCCTTCCATGTCCAGTTGGGGATACAAGGGTTACCATGAAGTCTGGCTGGAAGAAAGCAATGCCTGGATTTATCGGCATCTGCATCATGCGGCTGAACGCATGACAGAATTGGCCGATACTTATCCCAACGCCGCCGGCGACCTGCGCCTGGCTTTGAATCAAGCAGCCAGGGAACTGCTTTTGGGGCAAAGCAGTGACTGGGCGTTTATCATGAAAACCGGTACCATGGTTGAATATGCGATAAAACGGACAAAGCTGCATTTATTCCGGTTTAACAAGCTGTACGAAGACATCAAATGGAACCATATTGATGTAGGCTGGCTGAGGGATGTAGCCTGGAAGGATAATATTTTCCCGGATATAGATTATCAGATTTACCGCTCCCGCGCGCAACAACCGGTTTATGCTATGGCTTAAAAAGTTTAAGCCATAGTAGCTTAAATAGTCAAAGCCGGAGCTGTTTAGCTCCGGCTGACCGTTAGTGGTATTAATATTTGTCTACCGTTATATTCCCGTTTTCAGTACTAAGATTGATGGCTCCTTTGCCTGAGCTTAATTTAACAATACCTTTTGCTCCCGCAGTATGCGCTGTCGAACCAGTTGTCTCTTCATCCAGTGCAGGGTGTTGGGTATTGTTTTCCTTAAGCTTTTCCATTTTAAGGTTGAGGGTCCCATTTATTGCGCCGTTTTCTGTCCGGGCCAAAACCGTGGCGTCAGATGCAGCAGGAATACGCAGCATAATATCGCCGTTTTTGGTGTTTATGCTGTAATTTCCGCTCACCGGCCTGGTACCGGCAATTTCAATCCGGCCATGATCGTTTGCCACCTGAATATTTTGGGTTACATCTTTTATGTTTATTTCGCCGGAAACGGTGCGGATCTCCACATTACCGTCAATTTCCCGGAAATTTATCTGCCCGTATTCCCCGTCCAAGGCCACATTACCTATAATTCCGGTTATATTGCTGTCGCCGGTAAAGTCCTTGATTTCGAGATTGGCCTCCAGATTATCAGCCTTTATATCTCCGGCAGTTTTTTCAGTTACAATAGTTATTCCTTTAGGAACCATAATGCGGTAACTAACCACCGGGTGGCGGCGGAGGTTATGGTTACCCTCCGGAGCGCGGGAAATACCGATTACCTCACCTTCATCCACATTAATCTTGACCGCCTCGGCCCTTTTTTTGGCTTCTTCCTCCGACGGCCCCCAGGCGATAATTCTTGCCCGGACCTGCAGTTTGCCGTCCTGGCTGGGCGCCAGGTCAATGCGGCCCTGCATAGCGTCGATTTTCACCTTCGTCACACCCGGTTTAACCACCAACGGTTTAGACTCAAAATTGTATTGATAGTCAAAATTGCCCCCGGCGATGGCTTCACTGATAAAACCGCCCAATTCCTGGTTTTTATACAGCCCCGCCGCCTGCTGGCCGGCATAGCCGATAACGGCCGCCAACAGGATAATGAACACCGTGGGCAGGTGAAACCTGGTTCCGGCATCAGGGTTGTTTTTTCTATTCAGATAGCTTCTGGTAAAATACTCCGCTCCGAGGCCGATGAGCAATACCGGCCAGTATTTTAAAGCCGCTGCCAGGATTCCCGGGCCGAAAAAATTAAACATCAACAACCCAAAGCCGAAAAAAATCAGTCCCAGGGCCAGGGTTACCGGTCCGGCTTTTTTATTTTCTGCCATATTTAAACCTACTCCCTTCTCTACGCATCTTTTCTCATGTTGCGATACAGTATCACAACGCCCAGGCCCATGATCAGGAACGGCGGAATCAACCTTTTCACCCAGTACGGAAAGTAAATAGGCATGTTATGCAGCAGCGCCAAAACTCCTAGCACAATCAGGGCATAGCCAAGCCAGTTATGGGTATACGGGAGCTGCTTTAAATCAAAAAACTGCCGGTCTTCCACCGCAAGCCCCTCATTAATGGTTTTAACCAGCTGCTGGGTGTCAAAAATTGAGTAGAACACCACTACCGGCACAACCAGGGCTATGATTTCCTCGAAACCGATAAAGCCGGCCACAAAAATAGAGCCAAAGAATAACAGCATCGTCTGCAAACCCTTGTTCATCATGCCGAGATAAAAATACCCGACACCGGGCACCACAGAAAAAACAAATGCCCAGAACTTGCTTCTCTTTTCACCAGGCGCCAAAACCTGTTTCATTTTTGCAGGTTCGCCGGCGCCGCTCATTTTTTCCGTCAGACAGTGCCTGCAATATGCCTTATCATCTAGGCTGACCAGGCACTCCGGGCAATAGTTTTTGCCACACAGGTGGCAAGTCGTCACCGCTTCTTTGGCAGCATGATTGGTACATTCCATGCTCATTCATCTCCTTTTACCGGCCTACGCCGATTTGTTTCAAAGACTTGATTAAATTTATCCAGGGTTGAGGCGGAAAAATCCATATACCCCTCAAAAACTTCGCCCACGGATGTGCTCACCTTGACCACTTCTTTACTGTAGCTTGGCACATTGCCGCTGTCTAGCACCGGTGCGGTTAACCAGAATATTATTATAGCCGCGGCCGCCGCCGTAACCAAGTCCTGTAACAGGGATGTCAGATGTTTACGCCGCCCGCCGGTGCTTAAAGCCTGGCCGGCAGCAGCCGCTCCGCCGTTGTCTGCAAGCCCATTACCGACCTTGACGACTCGCAGGATACTTGCCGTCAGGTCCGCCGGCACCGGCGGTATACTCATATCCGCCGCCTCTATCAACCGGTCAAGTTCATGGAAGGCCGCCATCTCGTAACGGCATTCCGGACAGCAGGCCAGGTGGTCGGCTAGCTCCGCCTGGTCTTCGGGAGCCAAAACAGCGGCCAGGTATGCAGGTATCCTTTTTTTATAATCACGGCATTCCATCCGGCTCACCTCCCAGGTTTTCCTTAAGGAGCAGTTTTGCCCTGTATAATCTGGTAGCTACGGTCTTCACCGGGATGTCCAGTGCATCGGCAATCTGCCGGTAGGTCAGGTTTTCGTAATGAAACAGCACCAATACCACCCTGTACCGGTCCGGCAAACCGGCGATCAGCCTCCTTACCCGACGAATCTTTTCCTGCTGCAGGTAGATATGCTCCGGGTTGTCCTCCGGTGCACAGGGCAGCTTCGCTAAGTCCGCGGCCTCAGCCCAGCCGCTGTGGTCAGCAATTTTGCCTGATTTGGTCCGGCGCAGAAAATCCAGGCTTTTATTAGCGGCAATGCGATACAGCCAGGTAGAAAATTTGGCATCTCCCCTGAATCTGTCAAGGGCACGAAAAACCTGAATGAACACCTCCTGGGTAAGGTCACGGGCATCCTCTTCAGAAACAACCATTCGGTAAATAAAAGCAAATATCTTACGCTGGTAGCGGGAAACCAGGATTTCAAAACTACCGGGGTTCCCGGTCTTTATTTTTTGCACCAATATTTCATCTGAGTCCGGCAACCCGTCACCCCGCTTTCCGGCTTTCATTTATTATGACGCAGCATCAAAACAGATTACTTCATTAATTATTATTATTTTTATTTTAAATTTAAGTAAAATACCTTATTAAGAATCTTTATTATGTTATAATGAACAAAACGGTTGTCAATGAAAGTGAAGTGCAAAACATGAAGCGCTATATACCGGAAGTCCTTACGCCACTGCGCCAGAAAATAATTGACATGCCGGGTGCCATTGCAGACGCCGGCGGCATCAAAATTCTCGGACATTATATTCAGTCCCTGATTTTTACCACTGATATCGTTCTCATCCGCAATAACAATGCTGACGCGGTAATGGCAGTTTATCCCTTCACCCCCCAGCCGGTAATCACCCATGCCATTGCTTCGGTGGCCGACAAACCGGTATTAATGGGCATCGGCGGGGGGACTACCAAAGGCAAGCGGGTGGTTAACCTGGCCCTGCATGCCGAATTCCAGGGTGCATTAGCAGTAGTGCTGAATGCCCCGGTGGATAATGCTACTCTTAGAGCGGTGCGAAAAACTATTGATATACCAATAGTTATTTCCATAATTTCTTTTTGCGATGATGTGGCCGCACGGCTGGAGAGCGGTGCGGATATCCTGAACGTCTCGGCAGGAAATGAAACCCCGGAAGTTGTGCAAGCCATCCGGGAAAAGTTCCCCTGCGTACCCATCATTGCTACCGGCGGCCCCTCAGATTCCACCATCAGGGAAACTATTATTGCCGGCGCTAACGCTATTACCTACACACCGCCCACTACAGCAGAATTGATGCATCGCCTGATGGAAAAATACAGAGACAACAATTAAGCAGCCCGGACGGGCTGCTTTTGCTTTTGCTTTTGCTTTGGCTTTGGCTGGGCCTCAAAAATTTGTATAAATAAAACCTGTATCCCGGCCCTGGGCAAATAAAATCAAAGCCACCAGGAACATACATAAAATAAAGCCCACCATAACATCGACAAGAATGTTTTTCACAGCAGCGCACCTCAATTAATCGAAATAATTTTGTAAAATATCGTTAACGCATCAGTGAATGTCTTGGCCGCAAACAATACCCAGCCGAAACTGACAAAATTGAAGGTGACAAACCACCCGGCCAGTCGCCAAAGCCGCTTATGTCTTAACCCCGACAAAATACCGGCTCGCTTATAAATACCGTAAAGACCCAGACCTACGCCATGCCAAAGCCCCCAGAGCAAAAAAGTCCAGTTAGCGCCATGCCACAAGCCGCTAAGCCCCATGCTCACCACCGCGTTTAGAAAATACCGTGTGTAAGCAACCCTGCTGCCGCCCAACGGAAAATACAGATAATCCCTGATCCAGTTACTTAAAGAAATATGCCAGCGGCGCCAGAATTCAGAAATATTCGTAGCTAAATACGGCCAGTTAAAGTTTTCCGGTATTTTATACCCCAGTATCCGGGCAGTCCCGATAGCGATATCGGAATACGCCGAGAAATCAAAATATATTTTCAGCGTATACGCGTATACGGCAATTAACAGCATCAGGCCGGAATTCATCTGGGGGTTCAGGAGCTTATCGCCCCAAACGGCAAAAGTATCGGCCAGGACAATTTTTTTGACCAGTCCGATAATTATCCTGGTCAACCCCATACTAAAATTCTCAAAACTAAACCTGATGCCTTTTACCTGGGGAGCAAATTCCTGGTACCTTTTGATGGGTCCGGCCAGCAGGGCCGGAAAAAACAAGGCATAAAGGAGAAATTGCCGGAAGGAGTTGCCCGTAATGCTGCCCTTATATTTATCCACCAGGTAGTGAATAAATTGGAATACCAGGAAAGAAATAGCCAAAGGAGTTATTACTTTGGGCAAGGGTAAGGCCGGCCAACCTATTTCGGTAACAAAACCATTCCAGGTCTGCACCAGCATTGGTGAATACTTGTAATAACTTAAAGCCAAGAGCAGCAGAGTTACACCGGTAATCATCACCGTCTTTGGAGTTATGCGCTTCTCCCGGCCCCTGTTGCTGTCAATCAGCCGGCCGAGGAAAAAGGTGCCGGCTGTCAATACCAGAATTACCGGCATTTGTTCTAGGGCAGCATAACCGTAAAAAACCAGCCCGGCCAATATCAAAACCAGCTCTCTGTAATTCCTGCCGGCCAGCCAGTATATTGCCGTCACACATATAAAAAACAGCGCAAAAACCCATGAGGTGAATGCCATCTGCAATCCTCCGCCTAATCAAGTAGTGGTATAATATCATCGCCCAACAGCCGGGCAAATTCTTTCGAACCCTGTACCGAAAGATGCACATTATCGGTTTGCAGGCTGTCATTCAGCCGGTCCTCATAATCGAAAAATGAAAAGCTGCGGTTTAAAAAAATATTTTTAATAATCCGGTTGTTCTTCTGATAACCTTCCTGCTGCTGGTATTTGCCAACCACCTTGGCATTGTGGGGGGTAATAAAAACAGCGGCATTAAGGCGGTTTTTCTCCAGATAGGCGGCAATTTTAGCAGAAAATATATAATTCGCCCGGTCCGGGGTAATCGGTATAGCACTGTAACCCCAAGCCAGGTTTTCCCCGGCTGCCTTATTAACTTTAGGCTGCCAACCCTGCTCAAGGCCAAAAGTGTGCCTTAGTTTAAACACTGCGGTATTCAGAAAGGCGTTAAACTTTTCCTGCGGCTTATTAGTACCGAGCAGCTTAATATTTACTTCTTCCCGGTACCTATAGAGCGGAACCGTTTTCCTCACCAGTTCGCCGAGCCTGAATTCAGGAGTCATTACATTAAGTTTGGCCACAATCAGCTCCCGGTCAGGTTCGTCCGCGAAATTAGCCGTAAGCCACGGATAGTTGCTGTGCACTTCCGGTTCAGATATGGAAAAAAAGAAATAGTTGGTGTTTAGAATAATTAAATCCGGTTTTAAAGGCCCGACTTTTTTCAAAACAGCGTAAACATCAGCCGCCGGACTGGCCGGAACAGCCAAATTATAAACCCGGTAGGTTCTGCCTGGAAGTTTGCCGGCCAGGTAAATTTGTAATTCCGGAGAAAAAGTCTGATTTTCATTAACCCCCGTCCCCCAGACAAATGAATCACCCAAAACCACTATTTTGGGCCCCGGATCCCGGGCCACCCGCTTTACAGCGGCATCTATTTCATACCGGTTGAAATACTTCATCCTCAGGCCGCTCCGGGACATATAAAAATCCGTTTCCTTGCCCGCAAAATAAAAGGCCAGCCCGGCATTAATAAGCACAAAAAAAAGCAGGCCTGCCCCCAGCCGCACAACCCAACCCCTTTTATCTGTCGGCAAAAGATAAAAAGACATAACCATACTCCTCTGCTTGCAGTCATATACTTTTATATTTTATCACAAAATCATTTGTCAGGAAATGCTAACATTTGTCTGGCTTACAATAACAAGCAGCCCGGACGGGCTGCTTGTTTACAGGCTAATGGATGCTATCATTCTTTATAGACCTGATTTTTTCCACATAAAAATCTGCCAGTGATTCCGCTGCTTCATATTTTGCGCCTTCTGCGTAAACATGGTAAGCCGGCTCTTCCACATCCGGCAGCACCAGCGCCCAACCGTCCTCATGATAAATCTTAATCCCGTCAATCAAATCCACCTGGCCATTTTTGTTTTCCTGAATTAGCCGGCGCATAACCCGGCCTTTTTCTGCCCACGCGCATCCGATGGTTTTATGGGTCTTATGAAAGGCCGGCATCGCCTTTACCAGTTCACTTAACGTCATCCGCTCCCGAACCAGGTAAGCCAGCACCCCGGCCAGCGTTGCCGGGGCATCAAAAGCCAGCATAAACTGAGACCAGCCACCCTGACCGCCCAGTACTGCGGAATCCATCGCCGCCTGCAAAAATGCCTGGGACGAGGTCTGGGTCCGGACAACCTTACCCCGGTGTTGTTCAGCCATGGTTTCCAACATACCGGGGGCGGTCACCGGTGCAACTACGGTTTGGCCGTAACCCTGCCGGAGAATAAGCAGAGCCATCAGTCCCAGCAGCAGGTCATCTTTAATAACCTGGCCCTGTTCATCAACCAGGATCATGTTTTCCGCATTATTATCCAGCATCACACCCAGCAAGGCATGCTGTTCTGCCACTGCCCGGCCCATAGCGGCCGCCTGCTGCGCCAAATGGTCAAAAGCCTCCGGTTCACGGCCAACCTCAAAACTCCCGCTAAGCGGAATAACATTGCATCCCAACCGGTCAAAAAGCGGCGGCATTACCCCCACCAGGTTATAAACATCATAAGCGGCCACAACCTTAGGCCCGTGCCGGCGGATACCGTCCCGATCAACTTTGCTTAACAGATGAGCCAAATAAGTATCTACCATATTAGGCAGGAAGACCAAGTTAACCTTGATACCAGGATACCTTTGATATGAAAATTTCCATGTTCGACGCTTCCATTCCGGTGCTGAAACACTTTCTCGGCAATCTGTCGGGCTTACTGGACAAGACAGTCGCCTATGCCGATGCCAGAAAGATCGATTACGACATATTGCTCAATGCCCGCCTGTTTCCTGACATGTTTCCGCTTACCCGGCAGGTGCAAATCCTGCCGGTGTTTTCTTAATTCGCCAGATCCATC
>CAZWUW010000073.1:4217-14204 GCA_964636895.1 uncultured Eubacteriales bacterium | reverse complement strand
CACACAAGGCCAGGGTAACCTGTCATTCACTACAATCAAACTGTCCCGGGTGGCGATTAAATCCGGAACTAATGTAGACAAGTTTTACCGGGGGCTGGACCAAGTGGTGGGGACGGCAATTGCCCAACTGCTGCACCGGTACAGGGTGCAGGCCGGTCTAAAGGTCAAAGACATGCCTTTCCTGATGGGGCAGGGGTTGTATATAGATTCCGAAAATCTGAAGCCCTGTGATGAAATAGAGCCGGCCATTAAACACGGAACCTTGTCCGTTGGGTTTATCGGCCTGGCGGAAACCTTGCACTGCCTAATGGGCAATCACCATGGCGAGTCGGCCGATGCCCAGGAATTAGGCCTGCAAATTGTCGAGTTCATGCGCCGGAAGATGGATGATGCCTCTGAGGAGCACGGCATTAACTTTACCTTGTTGGCTACACCGGCGGAAGGCCTGTCCGGGCGTTTTGTCCGCTATGACCGGCGGGAATACGGAGAGATTCCGGGGGTTACCGATAAAACTTACTATAGCAACTCTTTCCACTTGCCGGTTGGTTTTGATATTAATATTTATGATAAGGTAGCTATTGAGGGGCCGTACCACAAGTTTTGCAATGCTGGCCATATCAGCTACGTGGAATTCAGTTCACCGCCCATTCATAATCTGGAAGCTATTGAGGATGTGATCCGCCATATGAAGGAATCTGATATTGGATATGCCGGCATCAATTTTCCGGTGGATTTCTGTATGAGCTGCAGCTATATTGGCGTGATTAACAAAGAAGAATGTCCGATGTGCAATTCTGCAGCCATTAAGCGGGTGCGCCGGATTACGGGGTACTTAAGCACAGTGGACCGGTTTAACGATGCCAAGCAGGCTGAACTGCATGACCGGTTGCCGCACCGCCTGTTGGAGCGGGAGTAAAGCGGTGTAAGCAGTAAAAGGAAAAATTATTCCCTGCCAAAGATATTTATATGAGGGTGATGAGCTTATGAAATATCAACAAGGCCGGCTGGGCAGGGTTTTTGTGGCTCGGGTTGAGCATGGAGATGACCTGCTGCAGGACATCAAAGGGCTGGCGGTAAAGGAAGATATCCGGGCGGCCAGTGTGCTGGTCATCGGCGCTATGAAAAGTGCGGCCATGGTTACCGGGCCCCGGGAATGCACGATTCCGCCGGAACCTGTCTGGCGGCAGTTCGACGACGGCAGGGAAGTGCTGGGTATCGGCACTTTATTTTGGGATGCGCAAGAGCCTGTTATCCACCTGCATGGTTCCGTAGGCCGGGGCGACACGCCGCTGACCGGCTGCATCAGGGAAAAGAGTGAAATATACCTGTTGGCGGAAGTAGTGATTATTGAAATTACCGGTATTGACGCGCTTAGGGAAGTGGATGCGGCATTCGGACTCAAGATGTTGAACTTCCGGGGTTGAGCAGGTATGGATGATTTTCACCTGTATAAACCGGGAGAATGAAGGCAGGAAATGTAAACAATGTGTCGAAAGATAGTTAAGTGTTTGCTGAAAGTTCAGTAATTACTTTTTAGAGGTGATGAATAATGACCAGGCCTTCGTGGCACAAGTATTTTATGGATATTGCGCAAATGGTGGCCTCTCGCTCCACCTGCCTTAGACGACAGGTGGGGGCAGTGGCGATAAAAAACAAAAATATTATTGCTACCGGATATAACGGTGCGCCCGCGGGCGTTAGCCATTGTGAAAAAAGGGGCTGTTTCCGGGAAGAGATGAAAATACCTTCCGGAGAACGGCACGAATTATGCTGGGCGGTGCATGCCGAGGCCAACGTAGTGGCCCAGGCCGCGTTAAACGGGGACAGTCTGGCGGGAACGACAGTTTACGTTACGGTGCAGCCTTGTGTGACTTGTGTAAAATTGCTGGTCAGCGCCGGGGTGGACAAGGTTATTTTCCGGGGGGATTACCCCGACGAGCTGGCAGTTAAAATTGCCGATGAATCAGCACTTGACCTGGTGAGATATAAAGAGACGCTATAATATGTTTTGATGCTGCGGCTTGACAGGAGTCAATTATGAAAAAACGGTTTTGGCGGGAAAATGCACTACTGATGTTAATTATGACGCTGGCCCTGGCGTTGCGTTTGTTTGTGCTCTTTACGGAAGGAGAGCGCATGTTCCTGGGTACGGACGATGAAAACTATGTGGAAAGTGCCGAAATCCTGCTCCGGACTGGTATGCTTACTTATGGCGGTTGGCCTGGGCCGACTGTTTTTGTGTTGCCGGGCTATCCGGTATTACTGGGTTTCGTTTTTGTTTTGGCCGGCTCTACCAGTTGGTTGGCGGCCCGGTTGATGCAGGTAGTGGTTAGTATGGCCGCCCTTTGGTTGGCCATTAAGATTGGGGGTCGCATAGGCGGGCACCGGGTAGGACTATTGACCGGCCTGATCCTGGCGGTTTATCCGCCTAACCTTACCGCACCGTCTTTTTTGATGACTGAGGTTGTGTTTGCTTTTTCTTTGCTGCTTACCCTGTACTGGTTTTTGCTCGCAGCTGAAACCGGCCAAACCAGGTGGTTTATCCTGGCCGGGTTGGCTGTCGGCCTGAGCACCTATTTTCGTCCGACCAGCGGCTTGCTGCCGGCGGTGTTTTTTGTTTGCCTGCTGCTTTGGGGCGGTTATTCGTGGAAACAGGCAGTTTATAGCATTGGGATGATGGGGATAATACTGGTGCTGATGCTTTCACCCTGGATGGTCAGGAATTACATACACTTTAAGGAGTTCATTCCCTTTACAGTTGCCGGTGGCAACCCGTTTTTGCGGGGCACTTATATAAATAACGAGATTATTGTTCGTAACAAGTCCGAGCGGTTTCCCTGGGTAGAGGGCGACCGTATATTGTCTGACCGGGCCCAGATGGAGTTTGGCAAAAAGCGCCTGGCGAAAGGTTTACAGACAGATTTTTGGGGTTATGTGCGGTGGTATACCATCGGTAAGTTTGTTGATTTCTGGGGTGGGCCTTATTATTATCGGGAGCTTAAATACTTGCCGGCCAAAACGGTACAGCTGTTTCATAATGCCTTGCTGTTAATCGGGGCAGGGGGGTTGCTGCACGGCCTGCTGCGCAGAAAATCATCGGTTTTGATGATGTTTTTGGTCAGCGCCTATTTTACTTTTCTGCACATGGTTTATCTTACCGGGCCGCGGTACGGGTTTCCGACCGTGCAGTTGCTGGCTGTTTTGGCCGCTTATGGTTTGTATGAAGGAGGGCGGGCCTTACGGGGCAAAATGAGATGAAAAAATGTTTAATTGCGGGATTGATAATTTGGGTTTTTTTTCTTGCCGGCTGCGGAGGCGGACAAACTGAAGAATTAAACAGGCTGGAAAATCGCATGGGTTTTGGCGTCAGTTATTCGAACCAATGGGAAAACAGCCCGGTGCCTGGGGATGATTATGTTGAGCTGGTGTCTATGAAAAACAAAGAAAAGGTGCGGGTTACAGTTAGAATTGGGTTTGACAGTAAGGAAACCGCTTGGGACAACCTGGTTAAACCATACACCGGGTCGGGCTGGAATGTATTCTTGTTAAACCGTAAAGACATTGGTCCGGAAAGATGGTACGAGTATAAGGTAACTCCGGTTGACGCGTCTTCCGGTCAACCCTTCACCGGGATCATAGTGGTGAAAAAATTTGCGCAAAGCTGGCTGATCCTGAATCTTGAGTCATTTGTAGTGATTGATGAAGAGCTGCGTAATGATTTTGCGGAGATAGTAAAAAATGCCAGTGTGAAGTGAGGGGGATACGCCCATGAGTGGCTATAATATCACCGTAACATGCGGAGAGGGCCGCTGCCGGGTGGAGCTGTCCGCTACGGTCACCGGTCAGGGGATTTCCGCGTTGCTTACCGGCGGTGAACTCCCTCATGTGGGCGGTGTGGTTATGTGTGTGCCTCGCCCGAGCCTTACCGGCGAGGGCACAGGCTGTGACACGTATATTCTGCCTGCACCCGGTCATAAGGATACTGTGGCGGCTCAACCGGTGGCGGAAATGATTTGTCGGCGAATCGGACAGGTTACCGTGGTGGTAAGCGGTATTCATATAGAGGCAGCCTTGCCGCACGAGTTGGCATGTCTTATGCAAAACTGTGAGGAGGTCGGCCGCCAATTGGTGGAAAACTATTTGGCTCAACAAAAATAATTACAGAGGTGCAGAATGCATAAGAATTTGCGAAGCTTTATGGCGCTATTGGAACAGGAAAAGGAGATTGTCCGGGTTACTGCTGAGGTTGACCCAAATCTGGAAATCCCGGAAATACACCGCCGGGTTATTGACGAGGGCGGGCCGGCGCTGCTGTTTACTAATGTAAAGGGCAGTAGTTTTCCGGTGCTGACCAACATGTTCGGCACTGAGCGGCGGGTGGAGCTGGCAATGGGTCCCCGGCCGGAGGAATTAATAAAAAAAGCTCTCGGCGCTATGGACAAACTGCTGCCGCCTAAGCCGGCGGCATTATGGCGGGAGCGTAAATGGCTCTTGGACATTGCTCGGACCGGTGTGCGCCGGGTGGGAAATGCCAAGGCACCGATTTTGGAACACTGTGAAACGGCGGTTAACATGCATGAACTGCCGGCGCTGACCGGCTGGCAGGAGGACGGTGGGCCTTTTATTACCCTGCCGCTGGTGTATACCGAGCACCCGGAAACCCGGGAGCATAATCTGGGCATGTATCGGATGCAGATTTTTGACGAAAAACAGACCGGTATGCATTGGCAGATCCATAAAGGCGGCGGTTTTCACTATCATGACGCGGAACAGTGCGGCCGCCCGCTCCCGGTGACGGTGTTTCTGGGTGGTCCGCCGGCGCTGGTGATTACGGCCATTGCTCCGCTGCCGGAAATGCTGCCGGAGTTGCTTTTTGCATCATTTATGATTGGCGATAAATTAAATCTGGTGGATGTGGCTGATTATGCGCACGCTCTTATAGCCGAGGCCGAATTTGCAATTTGCGGCGAGGTACCGCCCCATATCCGCCGGCCGGAAGGACCCTTTGGTGACCATTATGGGTATTATTCCTGGACGCATGATTTTCCGGTATTTGATGTGCAGCGGATATACCGGCGTAAAGATGCTGTTTATCCGGCCACGGTAGTGGGGAAACCGCGGCAGGAAGATTATTTTATCGGTGAGTATTTGCAGCGGCTGATGTCACCCCTTTTCCCGGTAGTGATGCAAGGGGTAAAGGCTTTGTGGACATACGGGGAAACAGGTTTTCATTCTCTGGCGGCAGCAGTGGTGCGAGAGAGTTATTACCGTGAAGCGATGGCCCATGCTTTTCGCATCATGGGGGAGGGTCAACTGACTCTGACCAAGTTTTTAATGGTAACTGATGTGTCTTGTGATTTATCAGATTTTCCGGTGCTGCTGGAAAATATCCTGCGGCGGTTTAACCCGGCCCGAGATTTATTGATTATTAATGATACATCTATGGATACCCTGGATTATACCGGGCGGCAGTTTAACCGGGGCAGTAAGGCTATTATGACCGGGCTGGGCGAACCGGTGCGGGACTTGCCGCGGGAATATAACAGCGGCCCGCTGCCCGGCATTAGGCTGATAAAACCATATTGCGGCGGCTGTTTGGTGGTTTCCGGGGCTTCTTTTGAACAGGCACCGGGCCTAGCCGGGGAAATTGTGGCTGGGGCTCAGGCGGAGCTGGCTGCCTGGCCGCTGGTGATGCTGGTGGATGATGCTGAAAAAATATATGACCAGACCACATTTCTGTGGACAGTGTTTACCAGGTTTGATCCGGCGCATGATATTTACGCGGACGCAGAGGTGCGGCATAATAAGATCCAGTACCGGGGACCAATTGTCATTGATGCTCGGATGAAGCCGCAGTACCCTGATGAGTTGGCACCCCGGGAAGATATTGTACAGCGGGTAACGAAGCGATGGGGTGAGTTGTTCCCGGGCCGCTAAGGGAGTAGCTCAGGGAAGGGCAGCAGCCCCAGTCCTGTGGGGGAGGTAACGTCAATGGAAATTAGGATTGCCGGGATAATCAGGGAAAGTGTGGTGGATGGGCCGGGAATCAGGTCAGTGGTTTTTGCTCAGGGCTGCCCCAGGGACTGCCCAGGTTGTCATAACCCGGAATCCTTGGATCCGGCAGGCGGAAAGGCAACTACTGTGGAGGAGATTGTGCGGGAACTAGCCGGCCTGCGGTTGGTGCGAGGTGTGACTTTTTCCGGTGGGGATCCTTTTATGCAGCCGGCGGCTTTTTCTGCCCTGGGGAAAGCTGTCCGGGCGCTGGGGCGTGATATTATTACTTACACCGGTTATACCTGGGAAGAGTTGCTGGAGATGGGGCGGGCTGACCCGGCAGTGCCGGAACTGATAGCGGTTTCCGATGTTGTTGTGGATGGGCCGTTTATTGCCGAGCAGAAGGATTTGCACCTGCCATTCCGGGGTTCCCGGAATCAACGGGTCATAGATGTGGCGGCATCATTGCAAAAAGGTGAAATTATACTGGTTGATTGGTGTTAGAAAACCCCGGCTGGGGTATTTTTTTTTGAGTTTATGAAAATAATAAAAGTTTCAATTTTTTGACAGCTATATTTTTGGCCAATTATTAAAGCTTTTTCGGCATATAACAGGTAATGGTTATTTATCCCTCAATTGGTTGGCATTACAGTCTGCCAACAGGTAGGCAAATTGTGTATAATTAGGTTGTCCCATACAAAAAGCCGAATCCGCAAGGTACGGAGGAACCAGAGCGAACCGTCAGGTTCAGGGGTGAATCATGCTCAGTTGTTTTGAGAATGTAGGGTTGCCTTTCGACCCGAACCCGTCAGCTAACTTCGGAGGCTCATTGAGAGGAGGAAAAAAATGAATAGGTTTCGATGGCACATGGCGAGTGTGCTGGTTGCCGGGCTGTTGCTGTTGTTTGCTTACGCCGGGGCGGCGGAAGCGAGCTGGCAGTATACGGTCAAGGCAGGGGATACTATGTATCTGATCGGTAAAAGGTTTGGGGTTTCGGTAGCGAATCTAAAGGCTGCCAATGGTCTTAAGCGGGATGGTGTGTATAGCGGGCAAAAGCTCACTATTCCTTCCGGGAACAGCGTTTCCAGAAATGCCGATGGTTCTTCGTACCGGGTACAAAAAGGCGATACGTTGTTTTTAATTGCCAAGCGGTTCGGTACATCGGTGGATGTGTTGCAGCGCTATAACGGTATCCGGAGCAATACTGTTTATCTGGGACAGATGTTGAAAATCCCCGCGCGCAATTCACGGTCAACCCCTGTTGCCGTTTCCCGCAGTTCTTCCAGCCGGGATTTGGAGTTATTGGCCCGGGCAGTATTTAGTGAGGGCAGAGGGGAGAGTTATGAGGGGCAGGTGGCTATTGCCGCGGTAATAATAAACCGCATGAAACATCCGGATTTCCCTAAGTCCATTGCGGGTATAATTTATCAACCCGGTGCCTTTACAGCGGTTACGGACGGGCAAATTAATCTTAAGCCTAATGCCACATCATACAAGGCTGCCCAAGACGCGCTGAACGGATGGGACCCCACGAATGGAGCCATTTATTATTGGAATCCGGCCAAATCAACCAATAAATGGGTGTGGTCGAGACCAATTATCAAACGTATAGGTAGTCACGTTTTCGCCAAATAACCAATCTGTTTACCACAGAAGACCCTGACGGGTCTTCTGTGCATTTTACCCCGTGATTAGCTAAACTTGGTTGCGGAGGCAGATGTTACAGGTGAAAATGATTACATATTTCAGGTGACCAGGTAAAAAAGCCTAATCCCGTAAGGGACCGGAGGAACCAAGATGCCCTTAGAGGGTAGGGGTGAATCCCTGTTTTAACAACAGGGTAGGGCCTGCCTTTCCCGTCCGAACCCGTCAGCTAACTCCGGCGGCTATAGAAAGGAGGACAAAAACTGCATAAGAAATGGTTGATTCTTACAACTCTTCTGTTTGGGCTGTTTGCAGCGGGGTTACTTCCCGCCGTGGCTTTGGCGGCTGAAACAGGTGGGGGCACGGCCAGGGAAGCGGCTCAAGCGGCAGTATACGCAGCACCGGTGGTACAAGCTGCGGTATACACGGCACCGGCGGTTGAAGCGGTATCGGATGTGACCCAGGCAGCGGTATATGCTGCACCGACATTGCAGGCGGAAGCAGTATTAAAACTGAATCCGGTTACTGCCATTAAGGCTGTGAGGGCGGTTTACAGGGTGAAGACCGGTGATTCCCTGAAATCGATTGGTAAAAAGTTTGGTGTGTCTGAGGCGGCAATATTAACTATCAATAAAATGACCGGTGACAGAATCTTTCGCAGTCAATGGCTTATTATTCCCGCTCCGGAGCTCTCTGTCGGGCAGTTGCAGATTTTAAAGGGTAATGGCAGTGAAACGCTGGCAGGTACTGCAGGGAATGCTTCCGGAAACACATCTGGATCAACACCGGTAACAACGCCTGCACCAGCACCAGAGGCAGCAGCGGCAACAACACCGGCGGCAGCACCTGCGGCAGCACCTGCGCCGGCACCGGCAACAACACTTGCGCCGACACCGGCAACAACACCTGCGCCGACACCGGAGACAACACCCGCACCAACGCCTGACCCGGTGCCCCAGGAATCGCCGGCGCATGATGCGACCGTTAAACACACGGTACAGCAGGGTGATTCTCTGTACTTGATTGCACAAAAATATTGGGTTTCTGTGGCGGCGTTGAAGAGCGCTAATGGTTTAACCAGTGATTTTATTGATGTTGGCCAGGTATTGGTAATTCCTGCTTCCGCAAATCGAACCGGCCCGCCGGTAGTTTCAAGGGAGATCGCATTGTCACGGGAGGATTTTGAACTACTGGCTAAAGCTGTCTATGCTGAAGCCCGTGGTGAGACATATGAAGGTCAGGTTGCTGTGGTTGCTGTAATTCTGAACCGGTATAGGCACCCGGATTTCCCTAAAACCATTAGGGAAATTATCTACCAGGCATTGGCCTTTGAATCCGTGGATGACGGGCAAATCTACCTGGCGCCCAATGCACAGGCTTACCAGGCGGTACAAGATGCTTTAAACGGTTGGGATCCCAGTGACGGAGCGTTATATTTCTGGAACCCCGACCGCTCCACCAGCCAGTGGATTAAAACCCGAACCGTGACCAAACGGATTGGTAACCATGTTTTCGGTATATAAAACTACATAACGTAACATAACTGTCGTCAGTCGTTGTTTGACTGGCGGCAGTTTTTCTTGCTTTGTGCGGCATGTTGCGTATGCATCATCCCTAAAATGGCTTTGGTGGCAGATGTTACTTGGTGAATTAAAGCACATGCTAAGCTATAATGGAATTGTCCATACCTGATCCTATTCTAAAAATGGAGAAAGGAGGGCGATATTTCTGACGAAGAGACGGATAGTTATGCTTGTTTTTTTTCTGGCATTTGTTTTTGTCAGCGGTTTTCCGCAGTTAGCAAAAGCTGCTGAGGGAGACTCAGCCCCAGCGCCCGCCGCGGATTCTGCCCTAGTGGCAGCGGAAAGTGCGGCAGCACCTGAGCAGAACAAGCCGGACACAGCAGATGCGGCCACAGCCACAGATGCGGTCAAGGCTGATGCGGCACCGGCCCCGGACTCAGCCCCGGCGCCAGCTGCGGCTACTGCCCCGGTGGCAGCGGAAAGTGCGGCAGTACCCGAGCAGGACAAGCCGGACACAGCAGATGCGGCCACGGCCACAGATGCGGTCAAGGCTGATGCGGCACCGGCCCCGGACTCAGCCCCGGCGCCAGCTGCGGCTACTGCCCCAGTGGCAGCGGAAAGTGTGGCAGCACCTGAGCAGAACAAGCCGGACACAGCAGATGCGGCCACGGCCACAGATGCGGTCCCGGCGCCTGACCCGGCACCGGTCACAGAAGCGGCCCCGGCGCCAGCTGCGGCTACTGCCCCAGTGGCAGCGGAAAGTGCGGCAGCACCCGAGCAGGACAAGCCGGACACAGCAGATGCGGCCACGGCCACAGATGCGGTC
>CAZWUW010000073.1:0-4117 GCA_964636895.1 uncultured Eubacteriales bacterium | reverse complement strand
CTGATGCGGCACCGGCCCCGGACTCAGCCCCGGCGCCAGCTGCGGCTACTGCCCCGGTGGCAGCGGAAAGTGCGGCAGTACCCGAGCAGGACAAGCCGGACACAGCAGATGCGGCCACGGCCACAGATGCGGTCAAGGCTGATGCGGCACCGGCCCCGGACTCAGCCCCGGCGCCAGCTGCGGCTACTGCCCCGGTGGCAGCGGAAAGTGCGGCAGTACCCGAGCAGGACAAGCCGGACACAGCAGATGCGGCCACGGCCACAGATGCGGTCAAGGCTGATGCGGCACCGGCCCCGGACTCAGCCCCGGCGCCAGCTGCGGCTACTGCCCCGGTGGCAGCGGAAAGTGCGGCAGTACCCGAGCAGGACAAGCCGGACACAGCAGATGCGGCCACGGCCACAGATGCGGTCAAGGCTCTGGCGGTGGACACGCTCTGGCCGCTGTATATGGGTAAATGGGCCGGCAATGTTACTGACAACACGGCAGATAAAAGGGAAAACAATATTTATGTAGTGCAGCCGGGTGATACATTAGAATCTGTCAGTAAAAAAACCGGGGTTCCGGTGAAGGCAATAAAGGCAGCTAACTCCTGGTCTCCGTCCAAACCTGTCAAGGCGATAACTTACAGGGTTCGGGGAGGGGAATCTTTGTACTTGATTAGCAAGGCTCTTGGGATTAAGTATAAAGATGTTATTGCCGCTAACGGTCTCACTGACTTGATTATCCGTCCATACCAGGAGTTGCTGATTCCGGGTATTGGCGGAGCCTTTGATTACATCATCAAACCAAGAGATACGCTGTTTTATATCGGTAAGGCATTGGGTCTGGACTATACGGATATAATGGTGGCTAACGGATTGACCGGTGATTTGATTTTTCCGGGGCAGGAACTGATTATTCCTGATATCGACCAGGCCTCGGGTGTTGCGGCTGAGAACACCGGTCAGCGGCAGAGCGTAAATCAGCAGCTTGAGCTGGTTTCGGACCTGGCAAGTGACCTTGAATTGCTGGCCCGGGTAGTTTATTCGGAAGCTAGGGGTGAAAGTGTTGAAGGCCAGGTAGCCGTAGCGGCGGTAGTTCTTAATCGCTTACAGGCCGCCGGATTTCCTAAATCAATCAGAGACATTATTTATCAACCGGGGGCCTTTACTGCCGTAGACGACGGGCAGATAAACCTAGCGCCTGACCGTAACGCTTATGATGCTGCGCAAAAGGCGTTGGACGGCTATGACCCGTCAGCCGGTGCCTTGTATTACTGGAATCCGGATATAGCTACCAGCAGGTGGATATGGACACGAGAGGTAATGTTGAGCATCGGCAATCACTTATTTGGTATTTAGTAGATGCATTGTGTTTGTCAGTGCTGGTAGTTGTGACTCCTGCGAAGCAGGGGTCTTTTCTTTGACTGAAGCTGGGTCTTTCTATAGTTGAAGCAGGAATTTTCACTCCGGGTGTGAAAACTACATATGTTACTTAATTTGGAGGGAGTCAGTTTTTATGAATGAAGGATTTGTTTTGCAGCAGCAAGGCAATTTATATTACTATACGATACCTTCTTTTGCCGCGACGGGTTTGGTCAGCCACGGATTTACCACCAGGCGCGGCGGGGTGTCTAACCGGCCATTTGATGACCTCAATCTGGCTTTTCATGTTGGCGATTGTTCGGAGCACGTGATCATCAATCGGAAAGCTGTAGCCGCTGCTTTGGAGTTTGCCCCGGAAAAGCTGGTGGTGGCCGAGCAGGTTCATGGTGACCGGATTAAGGCGGTGACGGCAAACCATACCGGTATGGGGGCGCTTGATTATGCTTCCGCTATTCCGGCTGCCGATGCCCTGATTACAAACGTTCCCGGCATACCGTTAGGCACTTTTTATGCCGACTGTGTACCGGTCTTAATCCTGGACCCTAAAAGCCGTGCCATTGGGATGGCCCATGCCGGATGGAAGGGAACTGCTCTCAAGATAGCGCAAAAAACGGTGCTCAGGATGTCCGAGGCTTTTGCTACCCGGCCAGGAGATTGTATTATCGGTATTGGCCCGTCAATCGGGCCCTGCTGTTACGAAGTGGAGAACCTAGTGTACAGAGAATTTGACAGGGAATACGAGGATACAACAACATTTTTAACACCCGGTTTAAATAAAAAATGGCAGTTAGATCTGTGGCAGGCAAATCTTAGCCAACTATTGGAAATTGGTATAAGGCAGGAAAACGTCGATATTTCAAGAATATGTACATGTTGTAATAAAAAATTGCATTTTTCATATCGCGGGGATGAAGGTCGTACTGGTCGTATGGGTGCATTTATGATGCTTAGAGAGGTGGGATAGGTTTTGGCCAAATCAAAAATACTGGTGGTGGATGATGAAAACCATATTCTTGAACTGGTTAAATTCAATCTGGAAAAGGAGGGCTACCAGGTAGAAACCGCCTCGGACGGCAGGAGTGCATTAACTGCCGTGGAAGCCAGGCACCCGGACCTGATTGTCCTGGATGTGATGCTGCCGGAAATTGACGGTTTTGAGGTTTGCCGCACACTGCAAAAGAATTCTGATACGTGCGAAATTCCGATTATTATGTTGACAGCTCGGGCAGAGGAAATTGATAAAGTCCTGGGTTTGGAACTCGGTGCCGATGATTACATCACCAAACCGTTCAGCCCCCGGGAACTGATTGCCCGGGTGAAGGCGCGGCTGCGCAGGGTAGTGAAGAATACGCAAACAAAAAAAGAAACTGCTGAGGTTATCAGAATTAATGAAATGGTTATTGACCCTGATAAATATGCGGTTTATCTGGGCGATGTCAAACTGGACCTTACTCCCAAGGAATTTGAATTGCTGCGTATGCTGGCGCAAAACTGCGGGCGCGTGCTAACCAGGGATTTTTTGCTGGAAAAAATCTGGGGTTATGATTATGCCGGGGATACCCGGACCGTGGATGTTCACATCAGGCATATCAGACAAAAAATGGAATCCCAGCCTATTGAGTTTCAATGCATTGAGACTATCAGAGGGGTGGGATATAAGTTTAAGGAGTCATTATAATGTTTACAAGCATTCGTTGGCGCTTTATATTCACCTTTTTTACCATTACGGCGGTTTTTTTGTTTCTGCTTGGCTGGTTCCTGATGAATAGCATTGAGCAATATTCTAACCAGAACATTGAAGACCGTTTGCTGGCCAATGCCCGACTGATTTCCGGAAATGTAGCGGAATCGCAACGGGTAAACCGGACTATGGAGTATTATACGCAATATGCCAGAGAGGCCCGGGAAATTACGGGTTATCGCATTACAATAATTGATGCGGCAGGCATGGTATTAGGTGACTCGGATGCAAATGCCGGAGAAATGGAGAATCATGAGCACCGCCCTGAGGTGAAAGCAGCATTGATGGGGCAAACCGGCAAAAGTATCCGGGTGAGTAAGACCATGCAGCAGAAGATGGTTTATATCGCCGTGCCGGTTAAAAGCCCTGAAGGTGTTATTGGCGTGGTCCGGCTGGCGATGCCCTGGCTGGAGATTCAAAAAAGCATTACCTATATAAAAGGTGTAATCGGGACGGGTATTCTGGTGGCTTTTATACTCACCTTTTTGGTTGTTTCTTCGCTTACTCCGGGGATTGTAGCGCCGTTGGAAGAAATGACTTCCATCGCCAAAAATATTGCCGAAGGGAAGATGAATACAGAGGTTAAGGTGGCCACCAATGACGAAGTAGGTGCTCTGGCGCGGAGTTTTAACTATATGGGTATTCGTTTAAGGGATACTATTGGCCAGATTACCGAGGAAAGGAATAAACTTCAGGCTATCCTTACCAGTATGACCGACGGTGTAATTGCCATTGACCGGCAAGGTCATATTCTGCTTATTAACCCGACGGTGGAGATAATGTTCGGTGTCCGGCTGGAGGACATTATGGGTAAAAGTGTTATTGAGGTTATTCGGAATTATGAGCTGGAAAAACTTCTGCTGGGGGCGCTGGCCCGGGACGATTCCTTTACCCGGGAAATTCAGATTCTTTCACCCATGATAAAGACTTTCCGGGTTCATATGGCACCGTTGAACAATGCTTTAGGAACCGTGGGTGTGGTGGCGGTGATGAGGGATATCACTGAAATCAG
>CAZWUW010000072.1:0-14295 GCA_964636895.1 uncultured Eubacteriales bacterium | reverse complement strand
GGTACCGGTGATAGCCACCATAGGACTAACCGCAAACCGGTAGGCCAGCTCCAATTCACTCAACACCGGCACCCGCTGGTGCAGCGCCTGCTGCACCGGCGGTACGGTAAGCGGTACACCGGGGCTGACTACTAGCAGGTCAAATCTTGCCCCGGTAACCTCCGGATACGCACCTGCCACTACTTCAATCTGTCCTGCCGGCAATTCCCGCAATGTTTCCTGTAACAGCTCCACAGGTTTGCTGTCCGTTAGCGTCACCACGGCTCCCCTGGCTACCAGAAACCTGGCTACTGCCATACCACTCCTGGCAATGCCTATAACCAATACTTTTTTATGCCGCAAATCCATAGCCGACTTACCCTGCTTTCTAACCGATATTTCGCATCCCTAGCACACCCGCCACGGCGAGTCCCATGGCAAAGAGCCAAAAAACCCGGACAACCTTGGTCTCCTGCCATCCCGAAAGTTCAAAATGATGATGCAGCGGGCTCATCCGAAAAACCCTTTTGCCCGTCAGACGAAAAGAAATAACCTGTATTATTACGGATAATATCTCAATAGTATAAATACCGCCAATCACCGGTATAAAAAGCTCAGTCCGGGTGACCACGGCCATAGCGGCTATTGCCCCGCCCAGGGCCAAAGACCCGGTGTCGCCCATAAACACCTTGGCCGGATGTACATTGTATCGCAAAAAACCGATACATCCACCCACCAGCGCCGCGGCAAAAACCGCAATCCCCCCTACCGGTTCAGCCATCATTAAGCTTATCATTACATAAGCAAGGCCCGCAAAAACCGTGACCCCACCGGCCAGCCCGTCCAATCCGTCGGTGATGTTAACGGCATTAACCGTACCGACCACAACAAAAGTAGCAAATAATGTATATAATACTATCCCCGGGTCAATTGTCCAACCGGCAAAAGGTACAACCAGCAGGCTGCCCCGCTGTAAGACAAATACCGCCGTAACCACCAGCATACCGGCCAGCAGAAACTGGGCCGCCAGCTTCTCCCGGGCCCGCAGGCCCAGCGGCCTTTTCAAAACAGCTTTAATAAAGTCATCGGCAAAACCAATCAATCCAAAGCCCAGAGTAACAACCAGCACCACCAGCACATGCGCGGATTTCTCCCCAAAAGCCAGGGTAGCCACAGTAATGCCCACCAGGAAAAGCACCCCCCCCATGGTAGGCGTGCCCGCCTTCTGCAGATGACTCTGTGGCCCGTCAGACCTGATATACTGACCAAATTTTAATTTATGTAAAGCCGGAATCAGCAGCGGCCCACTTAAAAGACTTACTGCCAAAGCCAGCCCAAAGGCGTAAATGACTTGCTGCAAGTGTTTCTCCCCCTCAAAAACCCTAACTCCGGGTTATATCCCGCACGATTTCTTCCATCCTCATCCCCCGGGACCCTTTCACCAGCACCACATCACCGGCCTTAAGACTGGAATGCAGCACATCTATAGCCTGACTGTTATCTTTGCAGCGAAAAACCTGAGCAGTGCTCATACCTTTGACAATTGCTTCTTCGGCAATATATTCTGCCAGGTCGCCGACTGTTACCAATAATTCCACTCCGTCCGCAAATGCTGCCGCCCCTATTTCCCGGTGGCCGGACTCAGCCCGCACCCCCAGCTCAAACATATTGCCAAGTACCGCTACCCGGCGGCAACTGCCGGCCTGCTCGGCCAAAACCGCCAATGCCGCTTTGACAGCAGCCGGATTTGCATTATACGCATCGTTAATTACTTTATATTTTCCAGTCTGTAATATCTCCAATCGCATGGCGGTGAGTTCCGGCGCGGCCAATCCGCCAGCTATCTCAACCATGGAAAGGCCGGTAACCAGGCCCACCCCCACAGCCGCCAGGGCATTCAGCACATTATGCCGCCCCGGTATCGGCAGCCTGATGATGGCCTGCATATCCTGATATTGTACGGTAAAAGCCGTGGCCTTACCCTCAACGGATGTTATCCCGCCGGCTTTAATGTCATTTCCTTCAGCCAAACCATAAAAGAGTTTCCGTCCCTTGTATTTCCCGGCAACTGCCCGCACCCGCGGGTCATCACCGTTCAAAACAGCGCAGCCGTGGGGATCCAGGTGATTTAATATCTCTGATTTGGCCTGGGCAATATTTTCAATAGAGCCAAGTCGCTCCAAATGAGCTTCTCCAATATTGGTAATCACAGCCACGTTGGGTCTGGCCAGGCTTGCCAACAGGTCAATTTCCCCCAGGCCCCGCATGCCCATCTCTAACACAGCCGCGCCATAAGTCTCGTCCAACGTTAAAAGCGTAAGCGGCAGCCCAATATGATTATTGAGATTGCCGGCCGTTTTTAATGTTTTATACCGCGTGGCCAGCACAGACGCAATTAAATCCTTGGTAGTAGTCTTGCCGTTGCTGCCGGTGACTGCCACCACCGGCAGGCTAAACTGCTGCCGGTTATAAGCACCAAGCTGCTGTAAAGCTGTAAGAGTATCGTCCACCAGCAGCACAGGCACGCCTAAATCCGACCCCGCCGCCGGATCGCTACCCGGCACCCGGCATGCTACCAACGCGGCTGCGCCGTTAGCCACCGCCTGCGGCAGAAAATCATGGGCATCAAACCGCTCTCCCACCAAAGCAACAAACAGATCCCCGGGGGCAATTTGCCGGGTGTCTGTGGAAACCTGCCGGCAATATACGTCCGGCCCTGCCCCGATAACCCGGGCAGCAATGGCGCGGGCTATTTCCCCGATGCTCAAATTCTTCATCAGCGTAACCCCTTTACACCGCACCAGTCTTCATCTGATGCAATAATTCCCGGACTGTTACCCGGTCATCAAAAGGCAGCACTTTATCACCGATAATCTGGTAAGTTTCATGGCCTTTGCCGGCAATAAGCACCACATCCTGCGGTTGGGCAAGGCGCAGGGCATACCCGATAGCCTCCCGGCGATCGGTAATAACACAATATTTATCTTTGCCAATTAAAGGTTGCGCCCCGGCTTCAATATCTGCCAGAATAGCGTGCGGTTCTTCACTACGCGGGTTGTCGGAAGTTAACACCGTATAATCACTAAGCCGGGCGGCAACAGCGCCCATAACCGGCCGTTTGGTGCGGTCACGATCACCGCCGCAGCCAAAAACAGTAATAATCCGGCCCTTTGTGAACTCCCGGGCAGCTTTTAACAGGTTTTCCAGGCTGTCGGGCGTATGGGCGTAATCCACCAACACAGCAAATTCCTGACCGGCGACAACCTTTTCCAACCGGCCGGCAACACCCGTAATTTGCTCCAGCGCAGTTTTGACCGAAGTTAAAGACAACCCCAGCACCCCCGCCGCCGCAATCGCGGCCAGCGCATTAGCGACATTGAACAGACCGGTGATATGAAGCGCCAGCTGCATTTCTCCCTGCGGTGTTACAACTGCAAAAGCAACCCCATCTGCCCGCAGGTCAATCCTGCCGGCCCGCACAGCAGCTGGATTATTTATCCCATAAGTAAGTACATTTCCTGTCGTTTGAGCAATTATTTTGCCTGCTTGCGGGTCATCAACATTTATTATGCCATATTTAGGATGTTTTTTACCAGTATTTTTTCCAAGGCCGGCAAACAATTTAATCTTGGCGGCCAGATAATTATCCATGGTACCGTGAAAATCCAAGTGGTCCTGGGTAATGTTGGTAAATATTGCCAGATCATACTCCACCCCGGCAACACGAGCCAACTCTAAGGCATGGGACGAAACTTCCATCACTACATGACTTACCCCGGCAGCCCTCATCTCTGCCAGCAATCGCTGTAAATCCAGGGATTCAGGCGTTGTATTGGTCACCGCCAGTTCCCGCTCACCGATTTTATTCTTATTAGTACCTATAAGCCCTGTTTTATAACCATTCTCCGCCAGGATTGCCTCAATTAAATGCGTGGTCGTGGTCTTGCCATTAGTGCCGGTAACACCGATCATGGTCAGGGCGCGACTGGGAAAATCATAAAATGCCGCACTCAATAAAGCCAGCGCAGTGCGGGTATTATCCGCCAGTATTAACGGCACACCGGCCGGTACCAGCACTTCTTTTTGGGCAACAACCGCTACCGCGCCCATTTCGATAGCGCTATCGACATAGTTGTGACCGTCGGTCTTATATCCTTCAATACAAATAAATACGTAACCCGGCTCAACTTTTCGGGAATCATAGGCAATTCCGGCGATAGCAATGCCTTTGGCGTCCCCTTTAACAACCTGTACCGCCAGAGTTTTTAACAATGCATCAAGTTTTTTCACCACACCGCCCCCCTAGTTTTGTTGATGAATGATGGTAATTATGCCAAGTATTTCCTGACTTTAGTATTGACCACCGGCCCTTAGTTTATGCCTCCAATTAACAAAGACGAGTTGGATCGGAACACAGTTCCAACCCAACCCCGCGAAAATCAAGGCCCAGCAACCGGTGCAGGCGGCTCAAAAACTACCGTCACCGCCATACCGGCTGTTATTTTAATGCCTGGCGCAATCTTTTGGCTCACTGCCACCCCGGACCCCTGCGGGTCCATTCTTAAACCAAGACGACCCAAGAGCCGTCCGGCCTCACGCATGGTCATTCCAGTCACATCCGGCATAGTTACCTCCTGCCCGTTCTTAACTTCTTTGGTTTCCGGAGCGGCGTAAAGAATCACCTGAGTACCGGTTTTTACCCTTCCGCCGGCCTTGGGCAGCTGTTTGACGACCCATGCACCGGACCCTTCCACCCGTGCCTCAAGCCCAACCTCCCGCAATATCTTGCGCGCTTCATCAAGCGAAGCATTGACTAGGTCCGGCACCATAGCTTCCTTTTTTCCATCATCTTTTTTTATCTCTTCCGCACTGACCTGAGGCGGCACATTCAGATACCGCAAGATATCGCGGGACAACTCCCGGAATACCGGGGCAGCAATCACCCCGCCATAATAAGCGCCCTGAGGTTCATCGATAACTATCAGCACCGCAATTTTGGGGTCATCAACCGGACCAAACCCGGCAAATGATGAAATATATTTGCCCTGCGCATAACCACCCCGGCCGGCTTTTTGTGCGGTACCGGTCTTACCAGCCATCCGATAGCCTTCAACAATGGCATCGCGCCCGGAACCCTGACTAATGACTTTTTCCAAAATACCGTTTAACTGTTTGGCCGTTGATTTGGAAATTACCTCTTTTTGGCTTTCGGGTTTAATCTCCTCCACTATAGTGTTATCGGCACTACGGATTTCCCTGACCAGTTGCGGCTTCATTAACTCACCGCCGTTAGCAACGGCAGACACGGCGCTAATCAACTGAATCGGCGTTACGGAAATAGATTGACCGATAGAAATAGTCGCAATGCTGATAGGTTTGACATCCTGCTCGGATATTACAATCCCTTTAGATTCTCCGGCCAACGGAACCCCGGTTTTTTCACCAAAACCAAAGGCTTTAATATATTTATAAAACCTGTCTTTACCAAGGTCAAGGCCAACTTCCACAAAACCGGGGTTACAGGAGTTCTGCACCACTTCCTCAAAAGACTGGGCACCATGGGTCCGGGGATAACGCCAGCACTTAATGCGCCGATCCGCCACCATGATAAAACCAGGGTCAAAAAACCTGCTTTCCGGCTTCACTACGCCTTCTTCCAAGGCAGCAGCCGAAGTAATGATTTTGAAAGTTGAACCTGGTTCATAGTTCATCCAAATAGCATTATTGCGCCATGTTTCCCTGGGATAATCGTTGTATTTGTTGGGGTCAAACATCGGCCGGTTGGCCATCGCCAAAATAGCGCCGGTCTTTGGTTCCATAACAATAACAGAGACACCCTTGGGCCGGCGCTCTTCCATCACCTTGTCAATTTCCCGTTCCACAAAATACTGGATAGTCTCGTCTATGGTAAGCACCAGCGAATTTCCCGGCACCGGTTCAATATACTTATGCGTGGCCTGGGGTATTTCCCGGCCGGCGGCGTCCTTTTCACTGACAATACGGCCCGGTTTACCCTCGAGCTCTTTATTCATGGACATTTCGATACCATTCAGGCCAATATTATCAATGCCTACATAACCCAGCACATGGGCCGCCAGACTGCCGTTAGGATATGTGCGTTGGCTTTCTTCATAAACCCCAATACCCGGCAGGTTTTTTTCCCTGATTTTCTTGCTCTTGCTTAATTCCACCTTCCTTTTTATCCATACTGCATTTTTCTTTTTAGTAATTTTACCGTATATTTCATTATAATCCATATTAAGAATAGCCGCCAGTTCCCGGGCAGTTTTTTCCGGGTCACCTTTGCGCACATCAGCCGGAAAAGCCATCACAGATTCGGCGCTGACACTGACCACCAGCTCTTTGCCGTTACGGTCATATATTGTCCCCCGCCTAGCCGGCACCGGCACATCATCCATGCGGTTGTCAATAGCCATCTGGCGCAGTTTTTCACCCTGGACAAATTGAATCCAGGCCAGCCTGGCGATAAGCAAAAAAAGAATAGCCCCCACTACTAAAAAGAGCTTGGTTATCCGTTTCCTGATTACAATGTTGGTGGCGCTCACTCTAAAGTCAACCCCTTGTGGCTACCTATTTAACCGTTTTCGCCTCCGCCGCCGAAACTTTCCCGGTCCAGGCTGACACCAGATTCGTAAAGGCTCTGATGATATTTGCTGAATCTTGGTTTTTCCCAACCTGTGCCGAAGCGGCGTTATTAGCAGGCATACCCGGCAAAGTAGTGCTGCCTTTATCTGCTTCAATAGCAACGAACTCGACTCCGGCCTGAGCATCTGGTTTTATCATGCCTAATTTCGCCACAGCCACTGTTTCTATGCGCTGCAAAGACTGCAAATTCTCAATACGCATCTGCAATTCCTGATTCTGATCTACTACCACCTTTAACTCTTTTTTCATCCGCACTATTTCATAACCGGTGGCAGTCACCTGCACATAACGCCAGGTTAGCCCAAGCCCCAGTAAAAAGGCTACCAGAAAAATACCGGCATACAGTACCTTGGTTCTGTTTTTAAACCGCATCACTTTTTTAGTTCCGGACGACCGCCTGACGTGTAACGGCTGTTCAAGGTAATCAGACCGTTCTCTCGCTAATATCAAAATTATTCACCTTCTTTACATTTTAGAACCGCTAACCTTTTGGGCCACCCGAAGTTTGGCGCTCCTGGCCCGGGGATTAGCATCTATTTCGGCAGCCGTTGGGATAATCGGTTTATTAGTAATCACCTTTACCCGCGGCTTATATTCACACCTACAGACCGGCAATTCCGGCGGACACATACACCTGCCGGCCAGTTCCCGGAAAGTTTCTTTGGCAATCCTGTCCTCCAGGGAATGAAAGGTAATCACACACACCCGCCCCCCCGGCTGCAAAAGGTCTACGGCATCCCTCAGCGCCCCGGCAAACCGGTTCAATTCGTCATTTACGGCAATCCTGAGGGCCTGAAAAGTGCGTTTGGCCGGGTGCGGGCCTTCCCGCCTGGCCCCGGCCGGAATAGCCTTTTTTATAACCGCTACCAATTCGCCGGTACTTACAACAGGTTTAATCTGCCGCTGCCGCCCAATAAATTCCGCAATCCTTTTGGCCCAACGTTCTTCACCGTATTCCCGGATAATCCGGGTCAACTCCACTTCCGCTAGACCGTTCACCAGATCGGCGGCAGTGGTTTTATCCTGCGGGTTCATGCGCATGTCCAGCGGTGCATCCTGCATATAGCTAAAGCCCCGACCAGCTTCATCCAGTTGGTGGGAAGAAACCCCAATGTCAAAAAGAAACCCGTCCACCGCAGGAATATCCAATTCCGCCAAAACCTCTTTGACTCTATAAAAATTATTATGTACAAGAGTAACGCCGGCAGCGTACCCAGTCAACTTCTTCCCCGCCGCCACCAGGGCTTCGGGGTCCTGGTCTATACCAATTAACCTGCCGCCAGGCTGAATTCGCTTGACAATCTCGCTGCTATGACCGCCGCCGCCTAATGTGCAGTCCACATAGATGCCACCGGGCCGCAAACCCAAATGTTCCAGTATCTCTGCCAACATGATGGGGATATGGTGAAAATCCATCCCGCCTTCACCTTCTCTGTATAATTATATCCCCAGGTCAAAATCGACGATTTTCTCAG
The DNA here is from genome assembly GCA_964636895.1 of uncultured Eubacteriales bacterium. Taxonomy (GTDB): domain Bacteria; phylum Bacillota; class Thermincolia; order Thermincolales; family CAZWUW01; genus CAZWUW01. The sequence goes on along the minus strand of CAZWUW010000072.1, from coordinate 6,175 downwards.
CGATTTCTTCATAAGCAGATTCAGCCTGACCGCTGTATTTATCCCAAACCTCTTTGCTCCATATCTCAACCCGGGTGCTGACCCCCAGCACAACCACATCTTTGTCCAGCTTGGCATATTCCCTCAGGTTGGCGGGGAGTAATATTCTGCCCTGTTTGTCTACCTCACATTCCGTGGCCCCGGAAAAGAAAAAGCGCACAAAAGCCCTGGCATCAGCCTTTGTAAATGGGAGGGATTTTAACTTCTGTTCAAGGGCTTGCCATTCACCCTGCGGGTATACAAACAAGCAGTTATCCAGACCCTTGGTGGCAACGAATTTTTCGCCGAGGGCTTCCCTGAATTTTGACGGCATAATCAGCCGCCCTTTGGGGTCTATGGTATGTTGAAACTCCCCCATGAACATCATTGCTCACCACTCTTACTCCACCGCAGGGGCTTTCGGGCCTTTTCCCACCACTTTCCCCCACTTTATACCACTCCTATTCTCCATTATCGCAAAAAGTCCTCCTAAACTTTAGTAAATTAAGAAAAAATTTTACCAGGTGCTAAAAAATCGGACAAAAAAAAGACCCCGTGAACGGAGTCTTTAATCACCTTAGCTATTTTATGACGCCTCTTCCTGCAGGTAATCCTCCACCTTCTTCCGGGTCCTGCGGCGGACAGGCTTTTTAATACATAGTTTTTCTTTTAAAATTTCACCGTTTTCATTAAGGCACACCGTGACCCCGTGGACACCGCCCAAATTTAGCAAGTGGGCATCAAACCACTCCACCGTGTAACACCCTTCCTCTTTAGTGACATTGTAAAAAGGAAACCGCGACCGCCGCAGAAAAACATCCACCAGGGATGATTCCTGAGAGCTCTTGACGCAACGATGATACGCCGCCGAAGTAAATTCCCGCACCCGCAAAATCTCCCGGCGCCGCGAATCTACACTAACATACAAATAATGCCCCCGGTTTTTATAGATTACATCCCAGAGAAACGGGCTGACAGCAGACGGCAGCACACAAACCTCCGCCTCCCGGTAACGGGGGGTCAGCTCAGCCTCAGCTAACCGCCGGGCCCGGCGTTTCTGGGTCACCCGCAAGAACAGATAGGAACCGATTAGCCAGAATGCACCAATATACACAACAAAAGAGTACTCCGGCAATTGGTAACCAATCGATACACCACCCAGCAAAGAGGCGATAATTACCGGGTCAATAAACCAAATCAAATCAAAACCATATTTTTTGGTAGAAAAAGGATACAACAAGGGCAATCCCCAGGGGGTTAACGAATCCATAAGCATGTGGCCAATTAACCCGGCAAAAACCATAGCCAGGATGGCCCACCAGTTCTGCATCGGCGTAAAATAGTAAACCCCCGCACTAATCAGCAGTCCTAAAACAACAACACCCAATGCAGAATGGGTTATTTCCCGGTGATACTTATAAAAACACTTCGGCCCCCGCAACCCCGCCACTACATCTAAATCCGGAGCAGCACTGGCAATCACGGTAGTGATAACACCGGACACCCCGAACTTCTGCTGTAGTCCCAGCCCGGCCAGCATAGTACCCATTAAACCGTGGGAAATCAAATCCACGTGCAAACCCGCCCTTTCTTACTCGCAAAAACTTTCAATGCAACTCCAGTATAGCACAACCATAAACGGTTTCAACAATTTTTTAAAATTTATAATAATTTCTTTGCCGCCTGTTGAAAACAGCTACTTCCGTGTAACCAACGGCCCGCAGCAACTGAATGGCCTTGTCGAAACCGGCTCCTGCATGTTCCGGCCGGTGGGCGTCGGAACCCAGCGTCACCGGTACCTTGTGCCTGTAACAAAGCTGCAGAAAAGGCAGCGCCGGGTAGATTTCCCCCGCCGGCACCCGCAGCCCCGCCGGATTTATTTCCGCACAAATATCTGCCGCAGCAATTGCTTTCACCGTTTGTTCATATAAATAACCAAGGTCCCGGTGCGGTCGAAAACCCAACTTTTTAATCAGGTCGGGATGCGCCAGGGAGTCAAACATGCCTGACGCTGCCGCTTGTTGAACAACTGCAAAATACTGTTCATAAATTTGAAGAATATCGCGGCGCCCGTATTCTTCTATGTATTTAGGATTGTCAAAACCCCATCCGTCCAGAAAGTGCACAGAGCCTAATACATAATCAAAATCAAACCGGTCAATCACAGCCTTTAACGCTTTTTCCATGCCGGGGGTGTAATCAGCTTCAATACCCAGTTTCAGCGGAAATGGCGCAAATTCCTCCTGCAAGGCCCGGACTTCCGCCACATAATCAGGTAATTCCTGTTCAGGCATAGCAATTTCCGGATCCCGGCTTTCCGGCGGGAAAAAATACATCGGAATGTGATCGGCAAAGCCCATCTCTACCAGGCCCCGCCCTTTTGCAGCCCGTACATATTCTGCCATCTCGCCTGTGGCGTGGCCACAGCGCTTGGTATGGATATGATAATCTACCGGCATTTTCCCGTCACTCTCCGCTCTCCATCAGGCCAAATAATTTCCCGGCAATATCATGGCCCTTCAGGTCTTTACTAAAAAGCACCTCGTCACTAAATGCCTCCACAGCCGCCGTAGGCACCTGGCCATAATTCACCAGAATACTGACCGCACGGAATTTGCGGGCTTGTTTCACTGCCCGGTACTGCTCCAGAAACTCCGGACTAACGGCACAGACACCGTCGGTAATGAAAATAATATCGCCGCCCGGATATTTGTCTTTCGCCAAAAACCCCACAGCTTCCTGCAAAGGACGTTCAAAATCCGTGCCGCTGCTGCAGAGAAAATGCTCGGCCATTTCCACCAACTGTTCAAAGCCGCACCGCCCTCCGGGCACCTCAAAAATCCGGTGCTCATCATCCGCTCCGCCAAACATAATGACCACAAAATCCCGCTGTTTTTTCACCGCCAATTCCAGCAAAGCTATAGTCAGGGCCTTGCTTGCTTCTTCTTTGGGGCCTTGCATAGAACCCGAATTATCAAGGCATATAATCATGCTGCCGCGGCCCTTTTCCTTTTTACCGGCCATATCATCCAGGCATAGTGCGTCCTCGGCATATTTCCTTTTAAAATATATATTGCGCTGCCGGTGAAAATAGTCATACCATTCATCCGGCACCACCCTTGACAAATCACTGCCAAAAGTGATCCCGGCCAATTCCGTGTAACTGTCCTGCCTGTCAGGCCGCCGTTTTGACCTGGCTACTTCTTTTAACCGGCCCACACGTTCCGCCAGCCGCTGCAGCTTTGGCGAGAAAAAAAAGCTGTTAACCTGTTTTAAATGTTCTTCAATACTGCCTCTGCTCCATTGTCCCAGCCGGCTGTCCCAACCATCCGCCCCGGTTTCCGCCCGTCCCTGCCGGTGCCCCGGTTTAGTGTCGGCGCCCGGGATACCCAGCGCTTTTCGGGCCTTATTGTTTAAAACAATGTTCAACCTGGCTGCCCGGCCTTGCAACTCCCGCTCATAACGGCCGGCCACCGCTGCCCAATACTGTTTTTTCCGGGTATACAAAGCCTGCATGACAGGATTCCCGATAACATTTGCCGCAATGCTGACGGCTGTTGCCTCCTGCAGGATAGCCCTGTTTAAATTCTGCTCCAGCTTATAAATTTCGTCCATAATCGCCGGTATTTCCCCCTGCAGCTCATGCAAGAGCAATTCGGCATAATAAATCGTTGCTATAGCACTGCCCACCGGATGATCAACGGTAAATTTGCGGGCCTGCCGGAACTCGCCGGTTTTTAACAATTGTTCCATAATATATTTATTAAGCCGGGCCGCTGTTGATATTTCGGTAAAAGCCAGAATTTCCGGCCGGGGCAGGAGCAGGGCCAGGAAAATATCCTGCAGCAACTCCGCAAAACACTTTAGCTGCTCCTCCCCTCGCTCCTGCAGTCGCCGCAATTCCGGCGCTATTGCCAGCAGGCGGGCATACCGTTCTTCGCCGACGGGCTTACGCACTGCCCATCTTGATTTACCCAAGAAACTGCCTCCCTCTATTCAAAATCCGCAGCCATACCCAGACATCCTCTGATAATAGCGGCATGGATTTCCTGCACCTGGGCCAGATTTTCCGTTACCGGAGACTGATCCGCCCCTTCAGCGGCAGCAAACTCCTGCAATTCCTTAAGCTCGGTAACAATCTGCGTAAGCCGGAGATTGACCTCGCCGCCCAGCGCCTGCCGTCGCAGGCGGTCGTCTAATCCCTCCACCCGCTCTTTAATCTGCATGGCCTCAGTTAGTAATTCCCGGGTCCTCCTGGCAAAAGAAAGATTGACCGTGTACAGCTTTTCCCGGAAAACAGCACGGTCTTCAGGGCGCATCCACAGCACATGCTCCAGTACCCGCAGGTCACCTGCTTCCACTGCCGGACGTCCCTGCAAAAAAGCATACGCCTGCAGCACCGGCGCACATTCCCGTAACCGCCGGTCAGAGACGGATATCCCGACCGCCCGCATTTTCAATACCAGCGTCACCAGTTTATTGGCCACCCCCGCCGGCAATTCCACTTGCCGCACCCGGGCCTGCCACTGCCGCAGTTCATCCAGGGTAAACATCGTCGATGCCGAGTTCCCGTTATGGACGTCCAGGAGTTCCAGCAGCTTGCGCAAATTGGCATTATCCCTGATATAATCCACCGAATAACGAAACAGGAACCGGTCATAAAAAGCATTTAATTCATCATTGATTTCCGCCGGCAGTTCGTTGGTGGCACCCACCAGCATAATCAAGGGCACCTCAACAGTTTCACTGCCATTATGATATTTACGCTCGTTGAGGATGGTCAAAATAGTATTGGCACAACTGCTGTTAGCATGAAATATCTCATCCAGAAAAACAAAATGACTGTCAGCCACCTTGCCGGTCAGAATCCGCCGAAAGTCATCATGCTCCAACCCCTTAAGGGAAACTGTGCCAATTATCTCGTCCGGCTTGGTAAACTTAGTCATCAGATATGTAAAGACCCTTCCCCCGGCCAAACGTCGGCCAAACTCATTGACCAGCATACTTTTGGCCGTTCCCGGCGGCCCGATCAACAAGACATGCCGACCGGTCAAAAGCCCCAAAAAAAGGCCCAGAATCATATCTTCGCGCTCCAGCACCATATCCGCCAACTCTGACCGGATTTTCTGTAACTTTTCCAAATAACTCGCTCCTTGTTCATTCCTCTTACTATAATTTAGCCGGCAGCAGGAAATTTTATCCCCGGCGGCAAACGCCATTATCTCCCCGCATCTATAGTGCGCAGTCGCGCGGAAATATCAGTTGTCAGCCGGTAAATCTTTTCGGCCAATTCCATAGACAACGTACCGGTACCGCAGGACGGGGTAATTAATGTCTGCGCCAAGAGCATTTGCCGGTCAATACCTTTTGCCGACAACTCGTTCATCTGCTCATCCAAAAGCCGTAATAACCCCGCAGCATCCTCACCGGCTACTTTTTCCGATGTGGGCACTATCCCCCAGGCCAGTACCCCACCCCGTTCAAGATAGTTTTTCATCTCCTGCGGGTAAGCGGCAACAGTAGAAAAATATTCATAAGCATCAAAATTAACAACCTCCAACTCGGATGCAAATAGTATCGACCAATCTGTTCCAGCACAAACATGTGCTCCGCCAACAGCCCCACCCTGATGAATCATGGCAAAAATGCTGTTAAGTTCAGCAATAATCTGCTCCCGCTGCAAAGTAATATATGTTGACTGACCATAAGCCGTGAGGCTGGGGTCATCCACAAAAATAATTACCGGCAGGCCAAACTTACCCAGCGCCTTAGCCTGCCATAACCCCTGCAAAGCCAGCGTCTTGATCAATACATCCCGCACCTGATCATTATAATAAGCCGCCCGCCTGTCCTGATCTGTCATGGCCAGTCCCACCGTAAGCGGTCCGCTGATCTGACCCTTAAGGAACTGCGCCGACCCGGTGCCATGTTCGGTCAGATGCTCCAGCAAATAATAAAAACCCTGGGCCGATACCGCCGGAAAAGCAAAAAAATCCAAAGCCACTGCATCACCTTCCACAGCAGCCAGATAACGCGTGTAAAACGCTGCCAGTTTTTCCCCCCAGGCCGCCTGGGCCGTATCAAAGAACGTCCGCCCATCCCGTTCTACCACCAGCCCCAGTTGCCGGAGAGGTCCCGTAAATTGATTTAAAAACCC